>JAITUD010000528.1 GCA_031286555.1 Microbacterium sp.
GCCGAGGCCGAGGCGGCCGAGCAGGCTGTCTCCAGCGAGGGGCGCATGGTCAACGAGCAGGTCACCGATGAGGACATCGCCGGCGTGATCGCGGCGTGGACCGGCATCCCGGTCGGCCGTCTCATGCAGGGCGAGAGCGAGAAGCTGCTGCACCTCGAGAACGAGCTGGGCAGGCGGCTGATCGGGCAGAAGGATGCCGTTAAGGCCGTGTCCGACGCCGTGCGGCGCTCGCGCGCCGGCATCAGCGATCCCGGCCGACCGACCGGATCGTTCCTGTTCCTCGGCCCCACCGGTGTCGGCAAGACCGAGCTGGCGAAGGCCCTCGCCGAGTTCCTCTTCGACGACGAGCACGCCATGGTGCGCATCGACATGTCGGAGTACGGCGAGAAGCACTCGGTCTCGCGACTGGTCGGTGCCCCTCCCGGGTACGTCGGCTACGAGCAGGGCGGCCAGCTCACCGAGGCCGTCCGGCGGCGTCCGTACAGCGTGGTGCTGCTCGACGAGGTCGAGAAGGCGCATCCCGAGGTGTTCGACGTGCTGCTGCAGGTGCTCGACGACGGCCGGCTCACCGACGGTCAGGGCCGCACGGTCGACTTCTCGAACGTCATCCTGATCCTGACCAGCAACATCGGCTCGCCGATCCTGATCGAGCCGACGCTGTCGGTCGAGCAGAAGCGCGAGCAGGTGATGGCGCTGGTGCGCCAGTCGTTCCGCCCCGAGTTCCTGAACCGCCTCGATGACATCGTGATGTTCCAGGCGCTCAGCGAGGACGACCTCGCGCAGATCGTGTCGCTGTCGGTCGACCAGCTGCAGAAGCGGCTGCACGAGCGCCGGCTCTCGCTCGCCGTCACACCGGATGCCCGGTCGTGGCTGGCCGAGCGCGGTTACGACCCGGTGTTCGGTGCGCGGCCGCTGCGCCGCCTCATCCAGACCGAGGTGCAGAACCGCCTCGCCACCGCGCTGCTGTCGGGCAATGTGCACGACGGAGACACGGTGCGGGTCGATGTCGCCGCCGACGGATCGGGCCTGGTGCTCACCAGCGCCGCGGTCTGACTCCGCTCAGAGCGCCTCGTGCACCAGTTGCGCGAGGCGCTCTGCCATGGCGTCCGGGTCCCACGAATGCTCGGAGCCGCGCAGCTGCTCGGCCGTGCCGTGTGCGGCTGCGGCCGCGATCCCGTCCGCCGTCTGCCGCATGCCGGGGTAGGTCTCAGTGCCCGTCAGCGCTAGCACCGGGGCAGTCACTCCGGCGAGGACATTGGGGGTCCCGCGCTGCTCGACCAGGGCGAGCGCCTCGCCGTCGGGCGCCCAGCCGAGCACGAGCTGCGGGTACGCGGGTGAGGACTTGAGCTCCTCCAGCCACTCCGGCGGCATGCCGACCATGTAGCCGGCCACGGCGTCCTCGAGGTCGCCGTCGTCGATCGACGACCGCACTCCGCTCCACCAGGCCGGGGCGCCCTCGGGGAACAGACCGAGCGGTGCCTCCCAGAGCACGATGCCGGCGAGGGTCGGCACCTGGGAGGTGGCGAGCATTGCGATGGCGCATCCCGAGGAGTGCCCCACCAGCACGACCGGAGCGTGGGCCGTCTCCGCGAGCTCGGCGATCGCCGAGAGCTGCGCGTCCAGAGAGATCTCACCCGCCGAGGAGCTCTCGCCGCGACCCAGGCGGTCGGCGAAGAACGACCGGATGCCGCGCACGGCCAGCCGCTCGGCCGTGTCGAGGGTGGTCGGGTCGTCGGCCCGCGTCGGGCCGGCGCCGGTGATGAACAGCAGGGTGGGCGCGCCTTCGGGGCCGAGGTCGTCGTAGACGATGCGGTCGCCGCGGCTGGTGGTCAGGGTGCTCATGATCTCTCACTTTCAAGACTGTTCGGTATGATTTCTCTAAACTAGACTCACGGGTATGAAGACGTCAAGAGGTGAGAGGATGCTGCGCCCGAGTTCGGTCGCCAAGCGCGAGGCGATCCTCGATGCGGCGCAGGCGGCCTTTCTCGCGCACGGGTACGACGCGGTGACCATGGACGCGATCTCCCGCGACTCCGGCGTCGCGAAGCAGACGCTCTACGGTCACTTCGGCAGCAAGGAGGCGCTGTTCCTCGAGCTCGTCAGGTCGCAGACGCGCGGAGCCAGCGAACGCGTCCTCAGTGAGCCGCCCGTCGTGGCACCGGGCGACGATGCCCGCGCGGTGCTCGCCCCGGTGCTGTGCGAGCAGCTGGCGACCGTGCTCGCGCCGAATCTGCTGGCGCTGCGCAGGCTGGTGATCGGACTGCTGCCGCAGTTCCCCGACCTGGCGCGCGAGCTCTACGAGCACGGCGCGCAGCGGGCGATGCGTTCGCTGTCGGCCCTGATCGCCGATCTCGTGAGCATCGGCGCGCTCGCCGCCGACGATCCCGGCCTCGCCGCGGTCCAGCTGAACTGGCTGGTCATGGGCGATCCGGTGAACCGGGCGATGCTGCTCGGCGACGAGGCGGCCAAGGGGGGACTCGACGTCGCGGCGCACGTCGACGCCGCACTCGACGTCTTCCTCGCCGCCTACGCCGCGCCCGTCGCATCCGCATCGTGAGAATCTGCGTCCGACATCCGGAAAAGTCTTGACCTGAGGATCGGCATCGGTCATCATCGGATATGCCTTCAGTGCTGAAGGCCCTGGATCAGCAGACAGGCGAACTGAGCTGGCTCACTCGGAGCCGCGCTGCGGCCCCGCCGATCCAAGGATGGAGCCACTGAATGTCCGCACCCCAGCACACCACCTGGCTGAAGAACCCGCTCGGGATCCATACCGGCGACACCGCCGACGCCCGTGGAGGCATCGTCATCGCCGGCGACCGCGTGCTCGAGAACGTCCCGCTCGGAGCCGAGCCCGCCCAGCCGGTCGACGAGGTCCTCGACGCCTCGAGGCACGTCATCATCCCGGGTCTGATCAACACGCACCACCACTTCTACCAGACCCTCACCAGGGCCTGGCGGCCGGTCGTCAGTGCCGAGCTGTTCCCCTGGTTGAAGGGCCTCTACGGCGTCTGGGCCGGGCTGACCCCGCGCGATCTCGAGCTCGCGACCACTGCCGCGCTCGCCGAACTGCTGCTCTCCGGATGCACCACCGCGGCCGACCACCACTACCTGTTCCCGAACGGGCTGGAGGAGGGCATCGACGTGCAGGTCGAGGTCGTGCGCAGCCTCGGGATGCGGGCCACGCTGACGCGCGGGTCGATGTCGCTCGGCGAGAAGGACGGCGGCCTGCCACCGCAGAGCACCGTGCAGGACCCCGACACGATCCTCGCCGACAGCGAGCGGCTCATCGGCGCCTACCACGAGCGCGGCGAGGGCGCGCAGGTGCAGATCGCCCTCGCGCCCTGCTCGCCGTTCTCGGTCACCACCGGCGTGATGCGCGACACTGCGGACCTCGCAGCGCGGCACGACGTGCGCCTGCACACCCACCTCGCCGAGACCCTCGACGAGGAGGACTTCTGCCGCGAGATGTTCGGCCTGCGCACGGTCGACTACCTGGAGAGCGTCGGCTGGCTGAGCGATCGCACCTGGCTCGCGCACGGCATCCACTTCGACGACGCCGAGATCGCGCGCCTCGGAGCCGCGGGCACAGCCGTCTCGCACTGCGCGACCTCCAACATGCGACTGGCGTCCGGCATCGCCCGCGCGGTCGAGCTCGAGGAGGCCGGCGCTCCGGTCGGCCTCGGCGTCGACGGCTCCGCCTCGAACGACGGATCGAACATGATCCAGGAGGT
>JAITUD010000044.1 GCA_031286555.1 Microbacterium sp.
CTACGGCGACGTCTTCGATGAGAGTGTCCGGCTGACCACGCGTTCGGCTCAGGGGCCGCTGGAGTTCCGTCGCACACAGGAGCTCATCCGCACGCACGTGCCGACCGGGCGCGTGCTCGACATCGGCGGTGGTTCGGGCGTCCATGCCGTCGCACTGCAGAGCGAGGGGTACGACGTCGAACTGATCGAGCCCGTGCCCCGCCACGTCGAGAGCGCGCTCGAGGCGGGCGTGGATGCGCGGATCGGGGATGCGCGGGAACTGCCGTACGAGGACGGTTCGTTCGATGCGGCGCTGATGCTCGGGCCGCTGTACCACCTGGCGTCCCTCGAAGATCGGCTCACCGCGATCCGGGAGGCGGCCCGAGTTGTGCGCTCCGGCGGGATGGTCCTCGCTGCCGGACTATCGCGATATGTCGCGTTCGGCGCTGTGTCGCTGGCTCGGGACATTCCGTCGCCGATCCCGGGGGAGTGGGCCGCGCTGATCGCCCACGGCACACCGGGGTCGGGCCTCCGGTTCCCTGCCGGGCACTTCCACACCGCGGAGGAACTGCAGGGCGAGGTCGAGGCAGCCGGGCTCGAGGTTCTCGAGGTCGTCGGCGTGGAGGGTCCAGCCGGACTGTTCCTGGAGATGACGCCTGACCTGGATCAGGATGTGCAGGACGCCGCGCTGCTTCTCGCCCGTGCGGCATCCGCTGAACCGGGCATCCGCGATCAGAGCGCGCATCTGCTCGCGATCGGGCGGGTGCGGTGACCGGTACGCACGCGGTGACCGCGTCCGCGGCATCCTGCTCGTACGATGAGGACATGGTGACGTTTCTCGAGCCGGACGATCTCGCACCGTTCCTGGCGAGCGACGCGCTGATCCAGAGCGACGACATCACGGTGACGACGCTGGCCCGTGAGCTGCGATCGCAGCACCCCTCGGACACGGCCTTCGCCCGGGCATCCTTCGAATGGGTCCGGGACCGGATCGGTCACTCCTACGACGTCCAGGATCCGCGCGTGACGCTGAGCGCATCCGAGGTTCTCGGCGAGGGCGTCGGCCTCTGCTACGCGAAGTCGGTACTGCTGGCCGCGCTGCTGCGTGCGGAGGGCATCCCGGCCGGGCTCAGCTATCAACGACTCGGCGATGCGACTGACGGATTCGTCGTCCACGGACTCGTCGCGATCTGGCTCGACGGAGCGTGGCATCGTCAGGATCCGCGCGGGAACAGGCCCGGGCTCGACGCTCAGTTCTCGCTCGGCGACGAGCTGCTCGCCTATCGGATCGATCAGAGCCGCGGCGAACGCGACTATCCAGAGCTCTACTCGGCGGCGGCCCCGGAGGTCGTCGCGACGCTCAGCGCGGCGACGAACGTCCTGACCACCCCGCTGCCCGCAGATCTCGGCGCACGATGACGGTGGAGCGCGTCGTTCTGGTCGACAGCCGGGGCGGCGAGTGGGCGGACCGATACGCGGTCCTGCGCGGGCACATCACCGCGCTCCTGTCGGATGTGCCGATCGAGCACATCGGATCGACGTCCGTTCCCGGAATGCCATCGAAGGACGTGGTCGACGTGCTCGTCGGCGTGGCATGCGGTGACGTGGCGGCAGCCGCCTCCCGGCTGGAGGCGGCGGGATTCGACCTGGAGGGGGCCAGGGACGGACACGCGTGGCTGAGCAGTCCGCACCGCGCTGCTCGCACTGCCGTCGTGCATGTCGTCATCCACGACGGTCGCCAGTGGCGGGACCGCCTGGACTTCCGCGATCTGCTCCGATGCTCGCCCGAAGCCCGCGACCGATACCTCGCCGTCAAAGAGCGAGCCGCGGCGCTGGCCACCGGCTGGGGCGAATACACGGCCTTCAAGGCTGACACCGTGACAACCCTGCTCGCCGAGTACCGCGCACAACAGCCGGGACGGATGCGGCAGAGTGGTCCGCATGGATCTGAGAGACGTGTTCCCGCCCTTCGGGCTGCGGATCGAGGCCGGGCCCGTGACGTTGCGGCCGATCACCGATGATGTGCTGCCCAAGCTGATCGACATCGCCCTGGCGGGCGTGCATGACCCCTCGTTCATGCCGTTCTACTACCCGTGGACGGACGCTCCGGAGGGGAAGCTGCCGACGGAGTTCGCGCAGTACCACTGGGGAACGCGCGCCCGCTGGTCGAAGGATGCGTGGACGCTGGAGTTCGCCGTCGAGTACGAGGGGACGATCGTCGGCGCGCAGGGATTCTCGACGCATGACTATCTGGTGACGCGGACGGGGGAGACCGGCTCATGGCTCGGCCGTGCACATCAGGGGCGAGGGATCGGGACGAGGATGAGACAGGCGATCTGCGCGTTCCTGTTCGACCACCTGGATGCCGCGGAGATCACCTCTGGCGCCTTCTCCGACAACCCGGCATCCCTGGCAGTGAGCCGGAAGTCGGGGTATCGACCGGACGGCCGGCAGCGGCTGAGCCGCCGCGGCGAGGTCGCCGTCAATCAGCGTCTCGTGCTGACGCCGGAGGACTTCGTCCGCGGCGATGAGATCACGGTCACCGGCGCAGAGGCGTTCCGATCGTTCATCGGGCTCAACGGCGAGAGGCGCTGAACGGCTCGGCTCAGCAGTCCTCTTCGGAGTACTCGTTCATGATCCACTGCGCGTTTGCGCGTTCCATGACGACGCTGCCGCAGGACCCGCTGACGTAGGCGACGCTCAGTTCCGCGGAGTCGGCTGTCACTGACACCGTGTCGATCTCGACATCAGCGGACTGCCCCGTCGCCTTGTACAGCGCTGCGGTGCTCTCGATCATCTCCGCGCAGTCGGCGGCAGGCAGGCCGGATGCCTTCATCTCTGCGAGCATCCGGTCGACCAGGGCATCCGTGAGGTAGCTGCAGGCGACGGCTGCATCCGGCTCGCGACTGGCCGTGAGCCAGGTGTGGAAGGCGAGTTCCGGCGTCTGCTCCTCTGCGGGCGCCGAAACGGCCGGCGTCGATCTCGGCGTCGGCGTCTGCACGGCCGGCGCGTCGCCGGACGGGGCGGAGCAGGCGGGCAGCACGGCGAGCGCGGTTGCGAAGGTGGCGGCAAGGAGGACACGCGTCAGGGCGGAGGTCGTCACGGTCTCATTATGTCGGCTGCCGAGCAACGGAGGCATGGCGCCGGGGGAGCGGGTGCTGGTCGGGCTGAGAACCGGCATCCGATCCTCAGCCCGGCCAGGTCTCACGGCGTCAGGCGGTGCACATCCCGAGGGAAGAGGGTGACCTCACGGATGTTGGGCGCCTCGAGCAGGCGACCGACCCATCGTTCCAGCCCGAT
>JAITUD010000070.1 GCA_031286555.1 Microbacterium sp.
TTCGCCTCACTCCCCCGCTCCGCGTACGAGGCGACGCTCGATCTGCTGGCGGGCAAGTATCCCTCCGACGAGTTCGCCGAGCTGCGTCCGCGACTGGTCTGGGATCGGGATGCCGGCACGCTGACCGGCCGGCCCGGCGCGCAGCGCATCGCGGTGACCAGCGGCGGCACGATTCCCGACCGCGGGCTCTTCGGGGTGTTCGTCGCCGGCGAGACCACTGGCGCGAGAGTGGGCGAGCTCGACGAGGAGATGGTCTACGAGTCGCGCGTCGGCGACGTGTTCACCCTCGGCACCACCAGCTGGCGCATCGCCGAGATCACGCACGACCGGGTGAACGTCATCCCCGCGTTCGGGCAGCCGGGCAAGGTGCCGTTCTGGCACGGCGACGGCATCGGTCGGCCCTTCGAGCTGGGCGAGGCCCTCGGGGCGTTCTCGCGCGAGGTGTCCACCGCGGAGCCGGGCAAGGCCCAGCAGCGACTCATCGACGCGGGGCTCGACGAGCGCGCACGGGACAACCTCCTGGGGTATCTGCACGAGCAGCGCGAGGCCACCGGCACACTGCCGACAGACCGCACCCTGACCGTGGAGCGCGGTCACGACGAGGTCGGCGACTGGCGCATCATCCTGCATTCCCCGTACGGCATGAAGGTGCACGCACCGTGGGCGCTGGCGATCAGCGCACGGGTGCGCGAGCGCCTGGGCGTCGACGGCTCGGCCGTCGCGAGTGACGACGGCATCATCGTGCGGGTGCCGGATGCCGACGCCGAGCCTCCGGGTGCCGAGCTGTTCGTCTTCGACCCCGACGAGCTCGAGCAGATCGTCACCGCCGAGGTCGGCGGATCGGCGCTGTTCGCCTCGAGGTTCCGGGAGTGCGCGGCACGGGCGCTGCTGATGCCGCGGATGAACCCCAACAAGCGCACCCCGCTGTGGCAGCAGCGGCAGCGGTCGGCGCAGCTGCTCGAGGTCGCACGGCGGCATCCGACCTTCCCCGTCATCCTCGAGACCCTGCGCGAGGTGCTGCAGGACGTCTACGACCTGCCCTCGCTCCGGCGCCTTGCGACCGACATCGCCGAGCGCCGCGTGCGGCTGGTCGAGACCGAGCCCGCGCAGCCCTCGCCGTACGCCCGCGACCTGCTGTTCGGGTACGTCGGCGCGTTCATGTACGAGGGCGACTCGCCACTCGCCGAGCGCCGCGCGGCGGCGCTGTCCGTCGACCCCGCGCTCCTCGGAGAGCTGCTCGGCACGGTCGAGATGCGCGAGCTGCTCGATCCCGACGTGCTCGCCCAGTTCGAGCTCGAGGTGCAGCGGCTCGATCCGACGCGACGGGCACGGGGCCTGGAGGGCGTCGCCGACCTGCTGCGCATGCTCGGTCCGCTGGATGCTGCGGAGGTCGCGGTGCGCCTGCAGACGTCAGATGACCCGGACGCCGCAGCATCCGACGCCGAGGCATCCGCCCATCTGGCATCCCTGGTCTCCGCGCACCGTGCGATCGAGGTGACGATCGCGGGGGTCCGCCGGTTCACCGCGATCGAGGATGCCGGTCGCCTGCGCGACGGTCTGGGCACCGCGCTGCCCGTCGGGATCCCGGTGGCGTTCCTCGAACCCGTCGCCGACCCGCTCGGCGACCTGGTCTCGCGTCATGCGCGCACGCACGGACCGTTCACGACCGATGCCGTCGCGACCCGCTTCGGACTGGGCAGCGCGGTCGCCAGGCACACCCTGCAGCGGCTCGAGTCGGCCGGGCGGCTGAACAGCGGCTACTTCCTGCCTGCGAACAGCGGCTCGTCCGCGGATGAGAAGGAGTGGTGCGACGCGGAGGTGCTGCGCCGGCTGCGGATGCGGTCGCTCGCAGCGATCCGCGGATCGGTCGAGCCCGTCCCGGCCGAGGCCTACGCGCGGTTCCTGCCCGACTGGCAGCACCTGACCCGTCCGCTCGAGGGCGTCGACGGTGTGCTCTCGGTGGTGGAGCAGTTCGCCGGAGTGCCGATCCCCGCGAGCGCCTGGGAGTCGCTGGTCCTGCCGAGCCGAGTGCGCGACTACACGCCCGCGCTGCTCGACGAGCTCACCGCGGCCGGTGAAGTGATCTGGTCCGGTCACGGCTCACTGCCGGGGCGCGACGGCTGGGTGTCGCTGCATCCGATCGACCTCGCGCCGTTCACGCTGCCCCTCCCCGAAGAGCCGCCTGCTTCCGGCTCGCTCGAGGAGAAGCTGCTCGACGCCCTGCGGCTCAGCGGTGCTCAGTTCGCCGGCGCGCTGCGTGCGATGACGGATGCCGAGAACGAGCAGTCCGTGCTCGACGCGCTCTGGTCGCTGACCTGGCAGGGCCACATCACCAACGACACCTTCGCACCGGTGCGCGCGCTGATCGCCGGAGGGTCGCAGGCGCACAAGACCACGCGGCGCGCGCCGCGCACCCGCACCTACCGCGGCGTCTCGCTCGCTCGCCCGGCGAGCGCCCGCCCCACGACGATCGGTGGCCGCTGGTCGGTGCTTCCCGAGGCGGACCCGGATGCCGCGCGCCGCGCGACCGTGACCGCCGGACTGCTGCTCGATCGGTACGGCGTCGTCACCCGCGGCGCAGTGCAGGCCGAGGGCGTACCGGGCGGCTTCGCACAGGCCTACCGGGTGCTCGCCGGGTTCGAGGAGGCGGGGCACGCCCGCCGCGGCTATGTCATCGAGCGCCTCGGAGCCGCGCAGTTCGCGGCATCCACGACGGTCGACCGGCTGCGCACTTTCGCGGGCCTGGCCGATCCGCCGCCCCGCAGCGCGGTGACGCTCGCCGCGACCGACCCGGCCAACCCGTACGGTGCGGCGCTGCCCTGGCCGCGCATCGACGAGGTGTCGCACCGCCCTGGCCGCAAGGCCGGTGGCCTGGTCGTGATCGTCGACGGCGCCCTCGCGCTGTATCTGGAGCGCGGCGGCCGCACCGTGCTCGCCTTCACCGACGACGAGGAGACCCTGCGTGCCGCGGTGTCCGATCTCGCGGCGACCTCGCGGCTGCGCCGCCTCGACACTCTGACGATCGAGAAGATCAACGGCGAGGGCGTGTACGGCACCGCCATCGCCCGCATCCTGCAGGAGGCCGGCTTCGTGGTCACTCCGCGGGGCTATGCACTGCGACAGGCGGTCTGAGCAGACATGGCTGAGGGCGGAACCTGCATCTTCGTGAACGGTCTCCCGGGCTCGGGCAAGTCGACCTACGCACGAAGGTTCGTGGAGTCCCGCCGCGGCTGGCTCAACCTCGACGTCGACCTGCTGCGAGGCCTGCTGGGCACCGCATCGATCGACTTCGTGCAGGCAGGCGCCGAGGTGCAGCCCCTCGCTCTGGCGGTGCTGCGCGAGCAGATCGGGCGCGGCGGGAACGTGATCTTCCCTCAGCTTTTCTTCACTCCGGAGGAGGCCGCTCCCTTCGAGGAGGCCGTCACCGCGAGCGGAGGACGCGTCGTGCGCACGCTCCTGCATGAGGGCGCCGAGGAGTGCTGGCGCCGGGTCGAGGAACGAGCTCACCGCTCGGCCACCGGCTCCATCGACCGCGGCATCCTGGCCCTGCTCGC
>JAITUD010000082.1 GCA_031286555.1 Microbacterium sp.
CCGGCGGCCGTTGCGGCCTTGATGTCGACGTTGTCGAGGCCGACGCCGGCACGAGCCACGACCTTGAGCTTCGGCGCGTGCGAGAGCGCCTCCGCGTCGATCTTCGTCGCCGAGCGGACCAGTACCGCGTCAGCGTCGGCGAGGGCGGCGAACAGCGCCTCGCGGTCGGTGCCGTCGACGTCACGGACGTCGAAATCGGGCCCGAGGGCATCGATCGTGGCAGGAGAGAGGACTTCGGCGATGAGCACGACGGGCTTCGGCACAGTGGATCCTTCGGGGCAGCGCGGCAGGCGGGAGAGAGCCGATGCGCCGCACACCGTCGGGGGCGCGATCGAGCACCACTGTACCCGAGCGCGACCGGTGGTCCCGTCCGTATGACGCTCGGCGGATCAGCCCATCGCGATGCTGCGCATCATGTACGACAGCACGTTCAGCCAGAACACCGCGGACAGCCCCAGTCCCGCCAGCAGCACGATGACGTACTGCCAGAGGGTGCGACGGCGCGCCAAGACGATGGCGGCGGTGAACACCAGCGCGGGCAGCACGGCCGCGAACAGCAGTGCCACCCAGTCCATCGCCGCGAGACCCAGCGGAGCGACGCCGATCAGGAACGCGATGGCGTTCCAGATCAGATAGGCGTAGGCGAGACCGGCAAGACCGGTGACGAACCCGGACAGCGCCGAGCGGAGACGCGACGGCGTGGGCTCGACGGTGTGCTCTGCGGCGGTCATGCGGCCACTCCCCCGGTCATCACGAAGGGCCAGGGCACGAGGAACACGACTCCGGCGATCAGCGCGGTCAGGCGCACCCAGCTGCGCGAGTTGCGGGTGAGCATCCAGGATGCCGCGAACCACAGGGCCGGTGCCGCCACCGCGATCACGAGCGTCGCGGTGTACATCACACTCGGGATGAGGAACAGCGCGCCGGCCTGCATCCGCAGTCCGCCGATCAGCCAGCCGAGCGTGTACAGCAAGTAGATGCCGCCGACCGCACCCAGGGTCAGCAGCATCCCGGTGGAGAGGCCCTCGAACTCCTCTTCTTCGTCCTCGACTTCCTCTTCGGGCGCGGATGCCGCGGACTCGGCCGGCGGCGCAGAGGGAGTCTCGGGTGCGGCATCCGTCGCCGGCGCGGACTCGACCTTGTCGCTCCCCCGGCCGACGGCCTGCCAGCCCTTCGGCAGCGTGGGGCGCTCCGCGTCGGAGTCGCCGTCCCAGCTCAGGGCGTCATCGTCGGGATCGGATGTCATCTCTCCAGCGTAGCGATCAGAATCCCCCGCCCAGTAGGCTCGGGGCGTTCAGCAAACACTCAGGAGGGGAGCCATCGTGGCGGAGAGCGGCGAGCAGGCAGTCGAGACGGATGCACCGGGCTGGAAGCCCACGCCCGAGGCGAAGAAGAAGGCCACCACCTTCCGCTGGATCGCCGTGGCGCTGTGGGTCGTCGCCATCGCCGGCGAAGCGGTCGGCATCTTCTGGCTGCTCCGCCAGCGCGTCTACGTCGGCGAGGCAGGCACGCTCACCCGCGACCCGGACACCGGGCTGGTGTCGCAGAGCGGTGCGACGGCGATCTTCCCGCAGTGGGCGTTCATCTCACTCCTCGTGCTGCTGGTCGTGATCGCCGCGCTCTCCATCACCGGATCCGTGCTGTGGAAGAAGGCGAACCGCCTCGACCCGGCCAGCAAGTCCGACAAGACGCGCTTCTTCGTGCAGAACCAGCTCGGCGCGATCATCGCCATCGTCGCCTTCCTGCCGCTGGTGATCCTGATCTTCCTGAACAAGGACATGGACAAGGGCCAGAAGGCCACCGCCGGCATCGTCGGGGTCGTGCTCGCCCTGCTGGCGACCTACATCGGCATCGACTTCGCGCCGGCCTCCGTCGAGCAGTACACCGCCGACCAGTCCACCGTGGTCATGCTGCTCGGCAAGGACCAGGTGGTGTGGGTCGACGGCGGCAAGGTCTATCACGTGTGCGACGAGGTGCCCGACATCCAGACCGGCAGCGAGAAGATCACCGGAACGACGGCCGAGGCCGTCGCGGCCGGCAAGCAGCGTCTGACGCTGCGCTTCGCCTCCGAGCTGAAGACATGCGGACTGCCCGTGCCCGAGAACGCCGACGACATCGCCGCCGCCCTCCGCGAGATCCAGGCGGGCAACGAGAGCACCCCGCTCCCGGCACCCGTCTGGGGCGAGGGCGTCACCCCGCCGGTCGTCGTGAAGGATGCGGTGCCGGCGAACTGACATCCAGACCAGCGCAGAAGGAGGGCGTCCCGCACGGGGCGCCCTCCTTCTGTGTGCGGCGCATGGCTCAGTAATTCGTCAGTAAGAGCGCGCGAATAGCGTGACGCCATCCCGCGGGCGCCAATGACGCCGCACGCGGGATCTGCCGTCAACCATCGAAGGACACGACATGCAACAGTCCAGAACCGCCCGCGCGTGGCTGGCATCGCTGACAGCCGCCGCGGCGGCCGCCGCGTTCGTCATCGCCGCTCCGCCGGCTCTCGCCGCTCCCGCCGACAAGGGGGCCGACAAGATCGACCAGTCCGTGCTGGAATCCGTGCAGAAGGGCGACGAGACTCCGTTCTTCATCGTGCTGACCGAGAAGGCGGACCTCTCGGGTTCCCGGAAGGCCAAGGGGCACAAGAAGAAGGCGACTCTCGCCTATGAGGAGCTGACCACTACGGCGGCGAACACCCAGCGCCCGCTGCGCAACTTCCTCGACAGGAACGACGTCGAGTATCAGCCGTATTGGATCTCGAACACGATCCGCGCCACCTCGTCGGACGTCGACCTCATCGCAGAGCTCGCCGCCCGCAAGGACGTCGCACAGATCATCCCGCAGCGCAGCTACCAGCTCGATGACACCGTGGTCGCGGGCTCGGCCGAGAGCGCGACGACCGCCGCAGCCGTCGCAGCCGACACCACCGTCGAGTGGGGCATCGCCGACATCAAGGCCGACCAGGTCTGGGCGCAGTACGGCGACTCCGGCGAGGGCATCGTCATCGCCAACATCGACAGCGGCGTGCAGTACGACCACCCTGCTCTCGTCGACAGCTACCGCGGAAACCTCGGCAACGGCACGTTCTCGCACGACTACAACTGGTTCGACCCCACCGGGATCTGCACGACCGGCGCCCCCTGCGACAACAACCAGCACGGCACGCACACCATGGGCACGATGGTCGGCGCCGGAGGTGTGGGCGTCGCTCCCGGTGCGAAGTGGATCGCGGCCAAGGGCTGCGAGGGCAAGTCGTGCTCCGACCCGTACCTGCTCGCCTCCGGGCAGTGGATGCTGGCTCCCACCGATCACAACGGACAGAACCCGCGTCCCGACCTCGCCCCCGACATCATCAACAACTCCTGGGGTGGTAGCGACGACTCCTCGTTCTACCGCGACATCATCGACGCGTGGAACGCCGCGGGCATCTTCGAGGCGTTCGCCGCAGGTAACGACGGCAACGGTGTGACCTGCTCGACGACCGCCGCACCAGGCAACCAGGCCGACACCTACGGCGTCGGCGCATATGACGTGAACGGCAAGATCGCCTCCTTCTCCGGTTTCGGCCCCTCCCCCGTGGACGGCTCGATGAAGCCCGAGATCACGGCACCCGGTGTCAACGTGCGCTCCACGACCCCGAACAACGGCTACGCCGCGCTGAACGGCACGTCCATGGCGACACCGCACGTCGCCGGCGCCGTCGCCCTGCTCTGGTCCGAGGCCCCGAGTCTGATCGGTGACATCGACGCGACCCAGGCGCTGCTGAACGCGACGGCACGTGACGTCGAAGACACGCACTGCGGAGGAACCGCCGCCCGCAACAACGTCTGGGGCGACGGCAAGCTCGACATCCTCGCCGCGGTCGACGCCGCACCGCACACCCGGTCGATCATCACCGGCACCGCGACCGACGCCGCCACCGGCGCCGCACTCCCCGGCATGACCGTGCGCGTCACCGGCAACGGCTACGACCGCTCTGTCGGCACCGACGGCAACGGCCGGTACCGTCTCGTCCTGCCCGCGGGCACCTACTCGTTCGCAGTGAGCGGCTACGGCTACGCCTCACTGACCGCCGACGACTACGTCGTGACGGCCGGCGCCGACGCGGTCCGTGACTTCACGCTGACCGCCGTGGCGCACCACAGCGTCTCCGGCATCGTGCGCGACGTCACCGGTGCACCGCTCGCCGGCGTGACCGTCACCCTTGGTGGCACCACGCTTCCCGCGACGAAGACCGACGAGAAGGGGCAGTACTCGTTCGCCTCCGTCGCCGAGGGCTCATTCACCCTTGGGGCCTCGCCCGCAGCTCCGGTGCTGTGCAACGGCAACTCGGCAGGCGGCCTGACCGTCGACGGCGACAAGACCGCGGATATCGCGCTCCCGGCACGGACGGATGCGTCCGGCAACGCGTGCCTCCCGGAGAAGTTCTCGTGGGTCAAGGGTTCGACGAAGGTCGCGATCTCAGGCGATGAGGATGCTGCAACTGTGAAGCTGCCGTTCTCCGTGAACTTCTACGGCATCAATTACTCGTCCGCCGCGGTGACCACGAACGGTCTCGTCAACTTCGCCGGCGCCCGTCTGGGCGACTATGCGAACAGCGCGCTGCCGACGACCGCAGCCCCGAACTCGATCATCGCCGCCTACTGGGACGACCTCGTGATCGACAAGAAGGCCAGCGTGCAGACCACGACGAGCGGCACCGCCGGGAAGCGCACCTTCGCGATCATGTGGAACAACGCTTCCCTCGCCGCCGACCCCGCCGTGCGCCTCTCCTTCGAGGTGC
>JAITUD010000107.1 GCA_031286555.1 Microbacterium sp.
TTGAAGGTGTCGAGCAGGTCGGCATCCAGGCAGCTCTTGCCCGCGTAGTAGCGGACCTTCGCTGCCGGTGCCATCGCGTGCACGGCCTCGACGTCGAGCGTCTCCTCGCCGTACCAGCCCGGCATGCCGCACTGGTGGTTCGACTTGGTGCTGTTCACGTTCGTGAACGAGCCGGGCAGGCTCTGCGAGAACTGGCCGGCCGCGAACGGCCTGTCGCCGGTGTCGGAGGCGTACCGGTTCGCGTCGGCCTCGATCGTCGGCGACGCGTAGGCGTCGGTGATCGCGATGGTCACGCCGGTGCCGTCGTGGCCGGTCGCACCGGCCTCGTAGGCGTTGCGCAGCTGCGGACCGGTGTACCCGCACGGGGAGTAGGCGAGGTCGGCACCCTGGAAGGCCGGCAGGGCGGTGTGGTCGGGCGTCGGCATGTTCGCCGGCGTCGCCGAGCCGTACCACTCACCGCACACGGGAGCATTGCGGAATCCGGCATCCGGGGGTCCCGGCTTCTTCGTCTGCGGCGCGACGGTCGTCGGCGTCGTGTCGAGGCCGCTGACCGCGATCACGGCCCCTGTCAGCGATGCCGGCACCCTGGCCGCACCGGACGGCGCCTGCACCGTCTCGCCGTCGTGGGTGTACCTCGACAGCGTGACACCGAACGCCTTGTTCGCCGCTCCGACCCCGCCAGACGCGTCGACGAAGCGATGCCGCGGATCGACCGACGCCTTCATGCCCGCGCCGGTCAGCCAGGAGGTCACCTCGTTCACAGTCGACGAGGTCGCGTCGAATCGTGCGTGGTACTGCGCCGCCGTCAGGAAGTGCCGGTACGCGGCCGAGCCGGGGGTCGACACGGAGGTGGCGAAGGACTGCAGCGCGGACAGGCCGCCCTGCGGGGCGAGATACACCCGGGCCTGCACAGCGCCGGTGGCGGGCCCCACCTTGGTGCCGTGCGCGAGCCAGCCCGGTGACGAGTTCGGGATGGGCGAGGTGGGCGGCGGAGCCGCCGTCGCCGCTGTCGCTCCTCCGAGGACTGTCGCGACGGTCGCGAGGATGGCGAGGGACACACCGAGAACTTTCTTGGACATCCGGATTCTCCAGACAGTGAAGTTCGGCATCGGCGGACGCCGGTGTCAGCGAACGCGATGCTAGCCCCCGAGTCCGGAGGTCAGCCGGGAATTCCGGACAGGTGGATGCCGCTCCCGAGAGCTCTCGGGAGCGGCATCCGTTCTGCGCTGCTCAGGCCTCCGGGCGGTTGGCCCTCAGCACCTCGAGCCGGGCGCGGTACTCGGTCTCGTCGACGTCGCCCTTGGCGAAGCGGTCGGCGAGGATCTGCTCGGCGCTGCGTCCCTGCGCCTGGGCCCACGGGGCGTGCCCGCCGGGCGCCGCCTGCCAGGGGCCGCCCCAGTACCGGCGACGCCGGACGATGAGCGTGATGAGCAGGCCCACGATGATGAGGAACATCACCGGCCCGATGAAGAAGAACGGCCAGAACGGAGCCCCGCCCCAGACGCCTGCGTGTGCGGCGACGGCCGCCGATGTTGCGAGCATGATGCCCTTCCTTCGATCCATCGGCCGTGTCTCGACCGATGCATCCAGCCTCGCCATCCGGGGCTCCGAGCGAATCCACCCCAGGAAGTGACTGCGCCTACGCCCGCGGGAGTACTACTGCCAGCCCGGCGCGACCAGCCCGGTCTCGTAGGCGATCACCACGAGATGCACCCGGTCGCGCGCCTGCAGCTTCGACAGGATGCGGGACACGTGGGTCTTCGCGGTCAGCGGGCTGAGGAACAGCTCGGCGGCGATCTCGTCGTTCGTGCGTCCGAGGCCGACCAGCCGCAGCACCTCGCGCTCCCGTTCCGTGAGCACCTCCAGCGCCCCGGCATCCGGCTCGCGAAGACCGACCGCCAGCCGGTCGAGCAGCCGCCGTGTGACGCCGGGCGAGAGCAGCGCCTCGCCCTCGGCGACGGCCCGCACCGCGCGCACCAGGTCGGCGGGCTCGGTGTCCTTCACCAGGAACCCCGCCGCGCCCGCACGCACCGCACGAGCGACGTACTCGTCCAGCTCGAAGGTCGTCACGATGACGACGTGCACCGCGGCGAGTGCAGGATCGGCCGCGATCTGCTCCGTCGCCCAGAGGCCGTCGCCCTGCGGCATCCGGATGTCCATCAGCACGACGTCGACCGGCGTCTCGCGGATGCGGGCGAGCAGCTCCTCGCCGCCGGAGGCCTCGGCGACGACCTCGATGTCGTCCTCGGAGTCGAGCAGCGCGCGGAACCCCGCACGCACGAGCAGCTGGTCGTCGGCCAGTGCGACGCGGATCATGATGCTCTCCCCCACGGCAGCTCGGCGACGACGACGGCGCCGCCGTCTGCGCCGTCCTCGAAACGGATGCTGCCGCCCAGCAGCCCGGCGCGCTCCCGCATGCCGAGCGCGCCGCCGTGACCGGCATCCACCGGGTCGGCACCGCCGAAGCCGCGGCCGTCGTCGGAGACCGTGACCACCAGCTGCGCGTCGCGACGCTCCAGCACGACGCGCGCATGCGTCGCGCCGGAGTGCCGCACGAAGTTCGTCAGTGCCTCCTGCACGATCCGGTAGGCGGCGAACTGCACGGCCCTGCTGGGGGCACTCGCGCCGAGGCGATCGTCGAGGTCGACGTCGAGCCCCG
>JAITUD010000116.1 GCA_031286555.1 Microbacterium sp.
GCCGCGACACGGTCGCCCGCCGCCTGGATGCCGCGAGCAGGACGACGTCCGAGCTGCGCGCCTCGCTGCGCGCCCTCTCGCCCGCGGCGACACTGGCGCGCGGCTACGCGATCGCGCACCTCGAGAACGGCACGATCCTGCGGGATGCCGCGGATGCGCCGGCCGGCACGGCCCTGACGATCACCGTCGATCGCGGTTCGGTGGCCGCGCACTCCGACGGCGAGATCCCCGAGGGCGCCCCCGGTCGCCCCGCGAGCTGAAGCGAGACGAAACGCGTCAATGCTCCCGGGGCATGTCACCACGTTTCGTCTGCGGCTCGTTCCTCGCCTCCGCTCAACGACCAGAACAGCCGGACGGCCTTCCGCAGACGAAGTGCGCGACCGGAGCGAGCGGAAATCGCGCGCGGGACACGCCGGTAGGATGGAGGGCGTGACTGCGTCCGAGACCCCCGTGGAATCGCTGTCCTTCGAGGCGGCGCGCGATGAGCTGGTGCAGGTCGTCGCCGAGCTCGAGCAGGGGGCGCCGACCCTCGAGCAGTCCCTGGCCCTCTGGGAGCGCGGCGAGGCGCTGGCCACCCGCTGCGAGGAGTGGCTCCTCGGCGCGAAGCGCCGTCTGGACGCCGCCCGCCCGCAGGCATCCGAGGACGAGTCATGAGCAAGAGCGCCCCGATCGTCGCCGAGCTCGGCCGTCCCGAGACCGCGGAGGAGACCGCCGACCGCAAGGCCGAGTCGAGCCGGATCTACCGCTCCAGCCAGACCTTCCGCAACCTCATCGCGGCCCTGATCGTCACGATCGGCGTGGTCGTCGTCATCGTGCTCTCGGTGCCGCGCGGCGAACCGGTGGCGCAGCCCCCGATCGACCTGGCCGGCATCGCGAAGAACGCCGAGACCTCGCTCGACCGCCCGGTGATCGTACCCGACCCGCCGAAGGAGTGGCGCGTCACCGCCGCCGAGGTCACCGGCGGCGCCGTCACGACCTGGAACGTGACCCTCGCACCCACCGCCGACGACGAGCGCGGCTTCCTCAAGGTCAGCCAGGCGGTCGACGCCGACAGGCTGTGGGCGGCCACCCCCCTGCGCGGGGCGCAGTCCAGCGGAACCGTCGACGCCGGCGGTATTGAGTGGGACGTCTACAAGATCGCCAATCCCGAGGCTTCCGGCAACATCTCGTACGCACTCGGCACGCAGGCCGGAACGGACTACGTGCTCCTGTACGGCTCGCGCAGCGCCGATGAGACCGCCGCGTTCGCGAAGACCCTCGTTCCCGAGATCGACAGGCTCCAGGAGGCACAGTGACTCTCACCCCGTCCGCCGCATGGCAGGAGATGCTCGACGGCAACCGTCGCTTCGTGAACGGCGCGCCCGAGCATCCGCATCAGGACGTGGGCAAGCGTCATGAGCTGGCCGAGGGACAGGCGCCGGTCGCGACCCTGTTCGGATGCTCCGACTCGCGCCTCGCCGCCGAGATCATCTTCGACAAGGGCCTGGGCGACCTGTTCGTGGTCCGCAACGCCGGTCAGGTCATCGGCGAGTCGATCGTGGCGAGCCTGGAGTACGCGGTCGAGATCCTCGGAGTGCCGCTGATCATCGTGCTCGCGCATGACTCCTGCGGCGCCGTGCGCGCGGCCATCGACGGCACGGCGATCGACGCCGCCCCGCTGCCCCCGGCCATCTGGAAGCTCATCTCGCCGATCGTGCCCGCCGCCCGCAAGGTGCTGGCCGAGACCGGCGGCTCCACGCCCGCGGACATCGACGCGGAACTCGTCGGCCGTGAGCACCTGCGCAACACTGTGGCGAACCTGCTGCGATCGTCCGAGCTGATCAGCGAGGCCGTGGCCGAGGGCCGGCTGGGCATCGTGGGAGCCAATTACCGCCTCGCCGAGGGCACCGCGGTGCCGGTGGTCTCGGTGGGCATCGACGACGGGAAGAACCCCGCGACCAAGGAGGGATCGGAATGACCGACTACCGCATCGAACACGACACGATGGGCGAGGTGCGGGTGCCCGCCAACGCCCTCTACAGCGCGCAGACCCAGCGTGCGGTGGAGAACTTCCCGATCTCCGGGTCGGGACTCGAGTCCGCCCAGATCGCCGCGCTCGCGCGCATCAAGAAGGCGGCCGCCCTGGCCAACAAGGACCTCGGCACCCTCGACGGCGCCATCGCCGACGCGATCGCCCAGGCCGCCGACGAGGTCGTCACCGGCGCGCACGACGGCGAGTTCCCGATCGACGTGTACCAGACCGGTTCCGGCACGTCGTCGAACATGAACATGAACGAGGTGCTGGCGACGCTGGCCTCGCGCATCCTCGGCTCCGCAGTGCACCCGAACGACCACGTGAACGCCTCGCAGTCGTCGAACGACGTCTTCCCGACGTCGGTGCACGTCGCCGTGACGCAGGCGCTCATCGACGACCTGATCCCGTCGCTCGACCACCTCGCCGTCGCCTTCGAAGCCAAGGCCGAGGCGTGGAAGAGCGTCGTCAAGTCGGGCCGCACCCACCTGATGGATGCCACCCCCGTCACCCTCGGCCAGGAGTTCGGCGGCTACGCCCGCCAGATGCGCCTCGGCATCGAGCGCGTGCAGGCCGCCCTCCCCCGCGTCGCCGAGGTCCCGCTGGGCGGCACCGCCGTCGGCACCGGCATCAACACGCCGCTCGGCTTCCCGCAGAAGGTCATCGAGCTGCTCGCCGCCGAGACCGAGCTGCCGATCACCGAGGCCAAGGACCACTTCGAGGCCCAGGCGAACCGCGACGGCCTCGTCGAGGCATCCGGCGCACTGCGCACCATCGCCGTGTCGCTGACGAAGATCAACAACGACCTGCGCTGGATGGGCTCGGGCCCGAACACCGGTCTCGCCGAGATCCACCTGCCCGACCTGCAGCCCGGCTCCTCGATCATGCCCGGCAAGGTCAACCCGGTCATCCCCGAGGCCGTTCTGATGGTGTGCGCCCGAGTCATCGGCAACGACGCGACCATCGCCTGGGGCGGCGCCTCCGGCGCGTTCGAGCTGAACGTCGCGATCCCGGTGATGGGCACCGCGCTGCTCGAGTCGATCCGCCTGCTCGCCAACGCCACCCGCGTGCTGGCCGACAAGACCGTCGACGGCCTCGAGGCCAACGTCGAGCGCGCCGCGGCCCTGGCCGGCATGAGCCCGTCGACCGTGACCCCGCTGAACAAGGTCATCGGCTACGAGGCTGCGGCCAAGATCGCCAAGCACGCCGTCGCCAAGGGCATCACCGTGCGCGAGGCGGTCATCGACCTCGGCTACGTCGAGCGCGGCGAGATCACCGTCGAGGTGCTCGACCAGAAGCTCGACCTGCTCTCCATGACCCACGCGGGCTGAGTCCGGCCTGTCGCCCGCCCGCGGGCGCACCTGCACGACCCGGGAACACCTGCACGACCGATCTTGCGATCGGGCCGTGCATCCGTTCCCGGGTCGTGCGTTTGTCCCGGCGGGACTCATTCTCCACACGCGAGCGGATGCCGGCTCCTCTCCACAACCCCGCAAATCACGCCCGCGCCTGGCTGCGTGTGCGGGAGGGTCGGGGGATGCTCGATCCAGGAACTCTTCTCGACAGGCTCGGCGGCGTCGCCCGCGGACGCGCGCTGCAGCGCCACGGCATCTCCAGAAAGGCTCTGGCCGCACACGCCGCGGCTGGGACCATCCAGCGAGTTCGTCCCGGAGTCTTCGCCTCGACCGGCGCCGATCGCCAGCTGGTGAAGGCGGCTGCGCATGGTGGCATGCTCACATGCGAGGCAGCGCTGAAGCACCACGAGATCTGGACGGTCACCGAAGAGCCCGTCCCCCACGTCTGGCTGGGCGAGAACGGACGTCGACATCCGCATCCGAAGTGCGAGTGCATCACCCACTTCTTCGCCGGGTCGACCCGCTTCGGCATCGCTTCGCCGGAGACGGCGCTGATTCATCTGTTCGAGTGCGCCGGCGAGGAGGCATTCTTCGCTGCGTACGAGTCGGCGTGGCGCAAACGGAAGCTCACCAGGGCCGCCCGAGCCCGAGTCCGCGAAGCGCTTCCGAAGTCCGCGCGCTGGCTCGTGGATCTTGCTCGCTCGGATGCCGACAGCGGGTTGGAGTCACTGCTGAGGCTGAGACTCCATCTGCTCGGCATCCGCCTGGACTGTCAGGTCGCGATCGACGGAGTCGGCAAGGTCGATTTCGTCGTCGGCGGCCGGCTGATCATCGAAGTGGACGGCAAGGAGAACCACGACGGTTCGACGAATCGCCACAAGGACCTCGTGCGTGACGCCGCGGCATCCGCCCTCGGCTACGAGACCCTGCGCTTCGACTATGCGCAGGTCATTCATGACTGGAAGACCGTTCAGCCGGCGATCATCGCGGCGTTGAACCGCATGCTCAGCCGGATCTGATCCCCCACCGGTACACCTGCACGACCAGGGAACACTTGCACGACCCGGCGCGGGATCTGGCCGTGCACCCGTTCCCTGGTCGTGCAGCTGTTCCCGCCTCAGCAGCAGCGGGCGCCGGGGTTCGCGTCCTGGGCGGCGTAGTGGGCGCGCCAGAAGTCGCGCTCCGACATCGGCTCATGATCCGGATGCCTGGCCCGCTCGTGCTCCAGGTAGGAGGCGTACTTGGACTGGCCCGTCACGCCGTTGACGTACCAGGCCAGCTTCCGCCACGCGCGACGCAGCATCTCAGTGCCCCTGCACCGGCTTGAGGTCGGCGGGCAGCGCATCCCACTCCTTCTCGAGCGCCTTCTCGGCCTTCGACGCGAACAGGCCGGCCGGGGCGTAGCGCCGCGACGGCACCGCCGGGTCCTCGTGGTCGATGACCTCGGTGGAGCGGAACGCCTGCGCGACGCGGATCAGCGACACGATGATGACGATGACCGTCAGCACCAGGAAGATGATCGACAGCGACCCCTGCACGAACGTGTTGCGCACGACCGCCTCCATCGCCTCGACGCCCTTGGCCGTGCCGAAGGTCGTCTCGCCGGAGTCCAGCGCCGCCTTGAACGCGAAGTGCTGGGCCCAGTAGCCCACCGCCGGCACGCTGGAGAAGATCTTCTCCAGCGACGCGGTCACCGTCACCACGGTGACGAACGCCAGCGGCAGCGCGACGACCCACAGGCCCTTGAAGGTGCGGCGCCGCGCGACGATCGTCAGCACGACGGCGAGCGCGATCGCGGCGAGCAGCTGGTTGGCGATGCCGAACAGCGGGAACAGCGTGTTGATGCCGCCGAGCGGATCGGTCACACCCATGATCAGCACCGCGCCCCAGCCTGCCACCATGATCGCCGTGCAGATCCATGCGCCCACCCGCCATGAGGTGTCCTTGAACCGCGGCACGAAGTTGCCGATCGAGTCCTGCAGCATGAACCGCGCCACGCGGGTGCCGGCATCCACCGCGGTGAGGATGAACAGCGCCTCGAACATGATCGCGAAGTGGTACCAGAACGCCATCAGCGCCGGTCCGCCCAGCCACTGATGCATGATCTGCGAGAGACCCAGCGCCAGCGTGGGCGCACCGCCGGTGCGGGAGATGATCGTCTCCTCCCCCACGGCGGCCGCGGTCGACGTGAGCACATCCGGCGTGAGATTCACCCCGGTGATGCCGAGGCTGTTCACCCAGGCGACCGCTCCCTCCACGGTGCCCTGCGTCGCGGCGGGTGAGGAGTTCATCGCGAAGTACACGCCCTGGTCGATCGACACCGCGGCGACGAGCGCCATGATCGCGACGAACGACTCCATCAGCATCCCGCCGTAGCCGATGAAGCGGGTCTGCTTCTCCTTCTCGACCATCTTCGGCGTGGTGCCGGATGCGATCAGGGCGTGGAACCCCGAGAGCGCGCCGCAAGCGATCGTGACGAACAGGAACGGGAACAGCGATCCGGCCCACACCGGGCCGGTCTCACCAGAGGCGAACTTGCTGAACGCGGGCACCGTGATCTCGGGGCGCACGAAGATGATCGCCACGGCGAGCGCGGCGATGACGCCGATCTTCATGAACGTGGAGAGGTAGTCGCGCGGTGCGAGCAGGATCCACACCGGCAGCACGGCGGCGATGAAGCCGTAGATGATGATCGCCCAGGCGATCGTGATCCGGTCGAGGGTGAAGATCGCCTGGCCCCAGTCCGTGGCCGCGACCGCTCCGCCGCCGATGATCGCCGCCATCAGCAGCACGAAGCCGATGATCGACACCTCGGTGATCCTGCCGGGACGGATCCAGCGCAGGTAGGCGCCCATGAACAGGGCGATCGGAATGGTCATCGCCACCGAGAAGACGCCCCACGGGCTCTCGCCGAGGGCGTTGACCACGACGAGGGCGAGGATGGCGGTGATGATGATCATGATGAGCAGCGTCGCCAGGATGGCGGCCGCACCGCCGAACCGGCCGAGCTCGTCGCGCGCCATCTGACCGAGCGAGCGGCCGCCGCGGCGCATCGAGAAGAACAGCACCAGGTAGTCCTGCACGGCAC
>JAITUD010000138.1 GCA_031286555.1 Microbacterium sp.
AGCGTGACCTGCATCAGGTGATCGTCGCCGTCGCGGGGCGTGCCGCGGCCGTCGGTGTTGTTCGTGAGCACCCAGATCGTGCCGTCCGGGCCCGGCGCGACATCACGCAGACGGCCGTACTCGCCGGTGAACACGGCCCAGGGATTCTCCGGCGCGGTCGGGTCGACGACCCACAGTCGTTCGCCGCGCAGGCCTGCGATGAAGAGCGTCCCGTCGATCACCGCGATACCGCTCGGGCTGGCCTCCTCGGGCTTCCACTGCACGACCGGGTCGGCGAAGCCGTCCGCACGCGCGATGCCCTCGTGCAGCGGCCAGCCGTAGTTCTTCCCCGCCTCGACGCGGTTCAGCTCGTCCCAGGTGTCCTGCCCGAACTCACTCGCCCACATGGTGCCGTCGGACTCCCACGCGAGACCCTGCACATTGCGGTGCCCGAGCGAGTACACGGCGGTGTCGAACGGGTTGCCCGGCGCGGGATCTCCCTCCGCCGTGAGACGCAGGATCTTGCCGCCGAGGTAGTCCGGGTCCTGCGCGCGGTCGCGCGCACCGGCATCCCCGGTCGCGACGTACAACAGGCCGTCCGGTCCGAAGGCGATCCGCCCGCCGTCGTGGTTCGCCGCGACCGGGATGCCGGTGAAGATGCTCTGCGGGGCACCGAGCTCGAGGTTCCCCGGGTCGCCCGTGACCGGCATCCGCACCACGCGGTTGTCGTCGGCTGTCGCGTGGTAGGCGTACAGCCAGCCGTCACGCAGGGCGATGCCGTTCAGCCCGGCCTCACCGTTCGCGACGACGTCGGGCACCGTGCCGGCGACGCGTGTCGATCCCGACGGCGTCAGTTCGATGATCTTCCCGTCGTCGCGCTGCGAGATGAGCGCGCCGCCGTCGCCGGTCGGCGCGATCGACCACGGCGCCTGCAGATCGGATGCCACGGTCCTCGTGATCGTCATGGTCGAGGTGCCCGTCTCGACGGGTGCCGGCTGCGGCGCGCAGCCGGCCAGCGCCAGCAGCGCCCCCGACGCGACCACGATCCGGATGCTTCGCATGATGCCAGCATCCCGCGCCGGCGACCGGTGCGGTCGAAAAGGTATGCACTCGTGACCGAGCCGGTGTCGGCGGGCGGGCATAGGCTTCTGAGGTGACAGCCTCTCCAGATCGCGCCTCGGTCGGCCTCCGTTCCGAGCGCGGGCCGATCCTCGGCGCCCTGATGCTGGCCACTGGACTGATCGCGATCGACGCGACCATCCTCGCCACCGCGGTGCCCACGATCGTCGGCGATCTGGGCAGCTACCAGCAGTTCCCGTGGCTGTTCTCGGTGTACCTGCTCGCGCAGGCGGTCAGCGTGCCGATCTACTCGCGGTTCGCCGACACGATCGGCCGCAAGCCGATCATCATGATCGGGATCGCTCTGTTCCTGCTCGGATCCGTCCTCTGCGGGTTCGCCTGGAGCATGGGCTGGCTGATCGTGTTCCGCATCGTTCAGGGGCTGGGCGCCGGAGCCGTCGCGCCGATGGCCATGACGATCGTCGGCGACATCTACACCGTCGCCGAGCGCGCCAAGGTGCAGGGCTACATGGCCAGCGTGTGGGCGATCTCGTCGGTGATCGGACCGTCGCTGGGCGGCATCTTCTCGCAGCTGGACGCCTGGCGGTGGATCTTCTTCGTGAACGTCCCGCTGTGCCTGCTGGCCGCGTGGATGCTGCTGACGCACTACCACGAGGATGTCGAGCACCGTCGGCACCGGATCGACTACGCCGGGGCCGTGCTGCTGACCGTCGGCCTCACCGGTGTCATCCTCGGACTGCTCGAGGGCGGCACGGCCTGGGACTGGCTGTCGGTGCCGAGCGCGGTGTGCTTCGGCGGTGGGGTGCTCGCGCTGCTTGCCTTCGCCTGGGTGGAGCGCCGCGCGGCCGAACCGATCATCGACCTCGCCCTGATCTCCCGGCGGCTGATCCTCACGACGACACTGGTCTCGTTCGGGATCGGCGCCCTGATGATCGGCGTGACCAGCTTCGGCCCCGCCTTCCTGGAGGGATCGATCGGCGTCGCCCCGCTGCTGTCGGGGCTCGCCGTCGCCGCGATGAGCCTCGGCTGGCCTCTCGCCGCGGCGAACGTGGGGCAGCTCTATCTGCGGATCGGGTTCCGGCGCACCGCGCTGATCGGCCTGTCGATCGCGAGCGTCGCCGCTGTCGTGCTGGCCGTGACCGCGCAGTGGCCGAGCCCGTGGACCTTCGCCGCGGTGGCCTTCTGCCTCGGCTTCGGACTGGGATGGTCCGCCGCGCCGACGCTGATCGCTGCGCAGTCCTCGGTCGGCTGGGGCGAGCGGGGCGTCGTGACCGGCATGAACGCGTTCGCCCGCTCGGCGGGCAGCGCCGTCGGTGTCGCCGTGCTCGGCGCGATCTCGAACGCGGTGATCGCCGGTGGCGGTGGGGCGGCCGACCCGGACACGATCGTCTCGGCGTCGACAGGGGTGTTCATCGCCGCCGCCGTCGTCGCGGTGCTGACCCTCGTCGCGGCATCCGTCATGCCTCGCGACGGCGCGATGTCCGGCGACGAGATCTCGACCGCCGGTCGCTGAGTGACCGCATCGCCGGACGCCGTCCCCGCGGCATCCGGCGACGCGGTTCAGGCGAGCCAGCTGAAGCGCTTCACCAGCGGCGTGGAGCGCCACCAGCGCCCGAGACCGAGGTGATCACCGGCC
>JAITUD010000139.1 GCA_031286555.1 Microbacterium sp.
GAGATGATCATCACCCTGCCCCTGGCCTGGCTCGGCGACAAGTGGGGCAGCAAGACCCTCATCTATCTGGGTGCCGTCGGCTCGATCGTGGTGTTCGTGCCGCTCGTGCTCGTGATCCAGGGACACCAGGTCGCGATGATCTACCTGCTGGCCTCGCTGCTGCGCATCACCCTCAGCGGCGCCTGGGCTCCGCTGTCCACGCTGATGGCGCAGATGTTCCGGCCCCAGGCCAGGTACACGTCCATGTCGCTCTCCTACGGCATCGGCGCGGCTGTGTGGGGCGGGCTCTCGCCGGTGATCGCGACGGCGCTGATCGCCGCGACCGGCAGCTTCTGGTCGGCCGTGGTGTTCTTCGGCGTGCTGTGCGTGCTCGCCGTGTTCGGGGCGTACTTCGCCCCGCAGCACTCAGACAACGCCCCGGTCACCGAGTCCCTGATCGCGCGCGGCACCACCGCCATCCCCACCACCTCGAAGGACTGAGCAATGCGCCGACTGGCCACCTACGACTCCCGCGACTCGGCGGCGACGATCATCACCGCGAAGACCATCCGCACCGTCGACGAGCAGCTTCCGCAGGCGGAGGCGATGCTCGCCGCCGGCGGCAGGATCCTCGCGGTGGGCTCGCTCGCGGAGGTCGAGTCCGCGGCCCGGGAGGCCGGTCTGGCGCCGGTGCGGGTCGACCGTCCCGACGCGACGATCGTGCCCGGCTTCGTCGACGCGCATGCGCATCCGCTGATGTACGGGCAGATGCTCACCTGGGTCGACATCGGCCCGGACCGTGCGGGCTCGATCCCCGAGATCGTCGCTCTGATGGCGGAGCGGGCGGCGACGCTGTCGGAGGGAGCGCCGCTGCGCGGCTACGGCTACGAGCAGCGCAACCTCGCCGAGCGTCGGCATCCCACTCGGCACGAGCTGGACCTGGTCGCCACCGACCGCGAGGTGTACATCATGAACGCCTCCGGCCACGGCGGCGTGGTGAACAGCTTCACGCTGGAGAAGTACGGCATCACCCGCGACACCCCGAACCCCGAGGGCGGCGAGTTCTTCCGCGACGAGGACGGCGAGCTCACCGGCGAGCTGTCGGATGCGGCGTGCAACGTGCTCACCGGACTGCACGGGGTGAAGGTCGGTCACCACGGTCCGAACTTCCACCTGGGCGACGAGCCCGCCGAGCACCAGCGTCAGCTCGACGCCGTGCAGCGGGAGTTCCTCGCCGGAGGTGTCACCACGATCGGCGACGCGCAGGTCTCGCAGCGCGAGTTCGCCGCCTACCTGGCGCTCGCCGACCGCGGCTCCCTCGATCTTCGGGTCTCGATGTACTTCCTCTCGCACCTGCTCGACCAGGTGATCGATCTCGGCCTCACCGGACCGTTCGGCAATGCGTTCCTCTCTGCGGCGGGCATCAAGCTCTACGCCGACGGGACGCTGGGCGGCTGGACGGCGTACTTCCCGGAGGGGTACGTCGGCGACCCGTGCCGTACCGGGCAGCTCTACCACCAGCCGGAGGAGTACGCCGGACTCGTGAAGAAGGCGCACCTGGCGGGCCTGCAGACCGCCACGCACGCCCAGTCGCCCACGGCCATCAAGATGGTCGTCGATGCTGTGGAAGAGGCGCTCGCCGCCCGACCCGACACCGATGCCAGGCACCGCATCGAGCACTGCGGGCTCCCCGACCCGGCGGAGGTGCGTCGGATGGCCGAACTCGGCATCCGTACGGTGAACCAGACCCAGCACTAATACAACTGGGGCGAGGGCGTCGAGCAGGCCATCGGCACCCCCGGTGAGCGGTTCAACCCGCTGGGCGAGTTCCTCGAGGCCGGCGTGCCCGTCACCATCTCGTCGGATGCTCCGGTCGCCGAGCCCCGGCCGCTCGAGGCGATCCAGGCCGCGGTGACCCGCGTGACCCGGCGCGGGCACAAGCTCGGGCCGGACAGCCTGCGCATCAGCGCCGAGGAGGCCCTGCGCGGGCACACGCTCGAGGGGGCGGCCTCACTCGGACGCGACCACGAGCTCGGATCGCTCACGCCGGGAAAGCGCGCCGACTTCGTCGTGCTCGGTGCCGACCCGCTCGAGGCGGAAGGCGCCGAGATCGCCGGCATCCCTGTGCTCGAGACCTGGGTGGACGGCGTCGTGAAGCACCAGGTTCAGGAAGGATGAGCGGCATGGAGACCGTCGCGAAGCGCACTTCCGGCTGGGTGATCATGGAGGCCCTCCGGGGCTACGGCATCGACACGGTGTTCGGCATCCCGGGCACCCACAACCTGGAGTTCTACCGCCCGCTGCCCGCCCTCGGCATCCGTCCGGTCACGACCCGGCACGAGCAGGGCGCCGGCTACGGGGCCGACGGCTGGTCGCTGCAGACCGGGATGCCCGGGGTCGTCGTGACCACGAGCGGCCCCGGCCTGCTGAACGCGCTGTCGGCGGCCGGCACCGCCTACTGCGAGTCGCGGCCGATGATCATCCTCTCGCCCGGTCCCGCCCGCGGCAGCGAGTTCGCCGACGTCGGCACGCTGCACGAGACCAAGGATCAGTTGGCCGCGGCATCCGCCGTCGTGGAGTGGGGCAGACGCGTGACCAGCGCCGCCGAGGCGGTCTCGGCCGTGCACGACGCCTTCGAGCTGTTCGCCACGACGCGGCCGCGCCCGGTGTACATCGAGGTGCCGCTCGACCTGCTCGAAGAGGAGGCCGAGGGGATCACCGACGACGACCTCGCGTCACGGGTGTTCCCGCCCGCTCCGGCGCCCTCCGATGACCTCGTGACGGAGGCGGCTCGTCTGCTGAACGCCGCCTCGGACCCCGTCATCCTCGCCGGCGGCGGATCCCGCCGCGCCGGTGCCGCGCTGCGGGCCGTCGCCGAGCGTCTGGGCGCTCCGGTCGTCACGACGGCGAACGCGAAGGGCGTGCTCGACGAGCACCACCCGCTCTCGCTCGGCGCCAACCTGCGGCTGGCCGCCGCGCGCAACCGCGCCCGCGACGCCGACGTGCTGCTCGTCGTCGGCTCCAAGCTCGGCGAGGCCGAGCTCTGGGTGGACCGGCTCGACGCCCGCGGCACCGTCATCCGCATCGATCTGCTCGACTCGCAGCTCGAAAAGAATCAGAAGGCGGATGTGGGCATCGTCGGCGATGCCGCGGCATCCCTCTCCGCCCTGCTGATGGAGCTGGGCGACGGCCGGCCGCGCACCGGCGCCGGCGTCGCGGAGACCCTCGAGGCCGTCCGCGCCGAGGTGCACGAGTTGTCGCCGGTCAATGCGGCGCTCGCCGAAGCG
>JAITUD010000257.1 GCA_031286555.1 Microbacterium sp.
ACTGGCCTCGCTCGCGAAGGTCATCACCGGCGAGATCAGTCCGAGCGGCAAGCTGCCGGTGGACATCTACTCCGGCACCGACCCGACGCAGATCCTGTACCCGCTCGGCCACGGCCTCAGCTGGTGAGCCCGGAACGATGAGGAGAGAAGACATGAGCATCTCGAGACGAGGACTGTTCGGCGCGGCCGGCGTCGCTGCGGCCACGGCCGCCGGCGTCGCCCTCACCGGCACCTCGGCCACGGCCACCACGGCGGCCACGTCCGCCGCAGGCGGCCGGCGCATCCGCACCGGGGCCGACATCGCGGCATCCGACAAGTGGCGGATCTTCGCGGGCCGCAAGGTCGGCGTGATCACCAACCCCACCGGCGTGCTGGAGGACTTCACCAGCATCGTCGACGACATGGTCGCTCGCGGCGTCGACCTGAAGGCGGTGTTCGGGCCCGAGCACGGGTTCCGCGGCACCGCTCAGGCCGGCGAGGCCGAGGAGACCTCGGTCGATCCGCGCACCGGCGTCACGGTCTACGACGCGTACGGCGCGACGGTGACGAAGCTGGCCGGGTTCTTCACCACCTCCGGCATCGACACCGTCGTCTTCGACATCAGGGATGTGGGTGCGCGCTTCTACACCTACATCTGGACGATGTGGACGGCGATGCAGGCCGCGTCGAAGGTGGGCGGCATGCGCTTCGTCGTGCTGGACCGCCCGAACCCGATCGGTGGCAGGGCCCGCGGCCCGGTGCTGCGCGAGGGCTTCACGTCGGGCGTCGGGCTGCTGGAGATCTCGCAGCAGCACGGCATGACCGTCGGTGAGCTGGCGCTGTTCTTCAACGCGACCTTCATGGAGCGCGCCGGCGTCGCGAAGCTGGATGACCTGCAGGTCGTGCAGGCGAAGGGGTGGCGGCGCGAGATGGTCGGGCCCGACCAGGCCGACCGCTGGATCCCGCCGTCACCGAACATGCCGACACCGGAGACGGCCACGCTGTATCCGGGCACCGGAATGGTCGAGGCGACGAACTGGTCGGAGGGCCGCGGCACCACCCGGCCCTTCGAGCTGATCGGCGCCCCGTACATCGACTACCGCTGGGCGCAGGCGCTGAACGCGAAGAAGCTCGCGGGCGTCGAGTTCCGCGAGGCGTATTTCACGCCGACCTTCTCGAAGAACGCGAACGTCGTGTGCGCCGGCGTGCAGGTGCACATCATGGACGCCGCGAAGGTCGACGCGATCACGGTCGCCACGCACATGATCGTCGAGGCACGGCGGCTCTACCCCGAGTTCGACTGGCGCGGGGACGGCGGCCGGTGGATCGGCCTGCTCACCGGTTCCGGCCGGTTCCAGGAGCAGCTCGAGGCCGGAGCATCCGCCGAGGAGATCGTCGCGGCCTGGCAGCCCGAGCTGCAGAGGTTCCGCGACGACACCGAACCGTTCCTGCTGTACGGGGGTCCGCGATGATGCGCCGCACGAGGAGGGTGGGGGTCGCCCTGGCGGGTCTCGCCACCGCCGGTCTGCTGGCGACGGGCGCGATCACGCCGGCCTTCGCGGATGCCGCGGGGCAGGGCCGCACCGGTCAGTTCGATCAGCCGTTCGAGGGATTCATGAAGAGCAGCACTAATCTGCGCGACAGCACGCCGAAGGCTCTGGGACTGGATCCGGCGCCGATCGATGCGGCGTGGAAGGCCATCGACGGCTTCGCCACCCCGACCGATCCCGCCGTGAAGCCGATGTACGCGTCGGCGGTCGGGGTGATGGGCCATCAGGGTCGCATCGTCAGCGAGCACGCCACCGGCTACTCCCTGCTGTACAAGGACGGCACCACCAAGCTGCCCGAGGATCAGCGCATTCCGGCTGCCCAGGACACCATCTACGACATGGCCTCGGTGAGCAAGCTGTTCACCTCGATCGTGATCATGCAGCTGGTCGAGAAGGGCCTCGTCGACCTCGACGCGACCTACGGCAGCTACATCCCGGAGTTCGCGAACGGGGGCAAGGAGACCATCACGATCCGGCAGATGCTCACACACACCTCTGGTCTGGTGAGCTGGCTGCCGCTGTGGAGCAACTACCCCGACAAGGCGTCGCGCATCAAGGCGGTGATGGATGTGCCTGTGAAGAACAAGCCGGGCACGGTGTACGAGTACTCCGACCTGAACCTCATCTCACTGGGCGTGCTCGCCGAGCGGCTAACCGGTAAGACGCTCGACGTGCTGGTCGCGGAGGGCATCACCGATCCGCTGAAGATGGTCGACACCGGGTACAACCCGGATGCGAGCCTGAAGCCGCGCATCGCCGCCACCGAGTACCAGGTCTCCCCCGATCGCGGGATGGTCTGGGGGTCGGTGCACGACGAGAACGCCTGGAGCCTGGGCGGAGTCGCCGGTCACGCCGGCGTGTTCTCCACGACGCACGACATGGCGATCCTCGCGCAGACGATGCTCAACGGCGGCACGTACGGCGGCAAGCGGATCCTGTCGGAGAAGTCCGTGCAGGCGATGATCACCGATGAGAACACCGCGTTCCCCGGTGACTCGCACGGCTTGGGCTTCGAGCTGAACCAGCTCTGGTACATGGGCGGGCTCAGCTCGGGCACGACGGCGGGTCACACCGGGTACACCGGAACGTCGATCGTGATCGACTTCCGCTCGCGCTCCTTCGCCGTGCTGCTCACGAACCGGGTGCACCCGAGTCGTGACTGGGGCTCGAACAACCCGTCGCGCCGCGCGATCGCACAGGGCCTCGCCGAGGCGATGGCCGTCTCGCCGCAGAAGGGCAGGACCGAGTGGTTCGCCGGGACGCAGGATGCCGCGGAGCACACCCTCTCCGTCGCCGTGCCGGCGGGCCGGAACCTGTCGCTGTCCTTCGACGTGTTCGCCGACCTCGAGGAGACCGATGTCTTCGCGCTGGAGGCGTCGTCGGACGGCGGTGCTACCTGGACCCTCGTGCCCTACACGGTGCGGTACCCCGATCGCACCGTCGAGACCGACGGCACCTTCGACAATCAGGGCCATCGGGACTGGGGCAAGGCGACGGCCGCTCTGCCCGCGGGCACGAACCAGCTGCGCTGGCGGTACACGACCGACCCGAACACCCAGGGTCGCGGCGCGTTCGTCGACGGCGTGATGCTGCGTGACGGACACCGCGTCGTGCTGAACGGCGAGGCCGACCGGGCTGCGTTCACCGCGGACGGGTTCACCGAGGTCACTCGCTGACCGACCGTTCCACCACTCTGAGGGGATGCTCCGGCGCGGAGCATCCCCTCATTGGCTGCTGAAGGCGGCGTCGAACGACGCTGCGGGCGCAGGCCACAGCAGGGACCGCACGAACCCGACCGCCTCGGCGGCACCGTGCAGCCGGTCCATGCCGGCGTCCTCCCACTCGATCGAGATCGGGCCGGCGTAGCCGATGGCGTCCAGCGCGCGGAAGGCATCCTCCCAGGGCACGTCCCCGTGCCCTGTCGAGACGAAGTCCCAGCCGCGCCGAGGGTCGCCCCAGGGCAGGTGGGAGCCGAGGACGCCGGCTCTGCCGTTCTGCGGCCGCATCCGGGTGTCCTTGCAGTCCACGTGGTAGATCCGCTCCTGGAAGTCCCAGATGAACCCGACCGGGTCGATGTTCTGCCACATCATGTGCGACGGGTCCCAGTTGAAGCCGAACGCCTCCCGGTGGTCGATCGCCTCCAGCGCGCGCACGGAGCTCCAGTAGTCGTAGGCGATCTCGCTCGGGTGCACCTCGTGGGCGAACCGCACTCCCTCGCCGTCGAACACGTCGAGGATCGGATGCCAGCGCGCGGCGAAGTCCTCGAATCCGGCCTCGATCACCGTGGCGGGCACGGGCGGGAACATCGCCACGAACGGCCAGATCGACGACCCGGTGAACCCGACGACCGTGTCGACGCCGAGCCTGCGCGCCACGCGAGCGGCGCGCTGCATGTCCTCGGCCGCGCGCTGCCGCACGCCCTCGGCGTCTCCGTCGCCCCACACGTAGTCGCGCAGGATCGCATGGTGCCGGAAGTCGATCGGCGCATCGCACACCGCCTGCCCGGCGAGATGGTTCGAGATCGCGAACGCCCGCAGTCCGTGGCGATCCAGAATCTCCAGCCGCGAGGCGACATAGGCGTCGTCCTCGTCGGCGAGCTTCAGATCGAGGTGATCGCCGGATGCCGCGATCTCCAGGCCGTCGTAGCCCCACGACGCCGCCAGGCGAGCCACCTCCTCGAAGGGCAGGTCGGCCCACTGGCCGGTGAACAGGGTGACGGGGTGCGTACTCATGCTCTCTCCTTCGATTGCGTCAGGCCGCGCCGAGTGCTCGGAGTGCTCGGATGCTGCGCGCCGCCAGCTCGTCCTGCGTGGCGGCGAGCGGCCGCCAGACCGAGGCCGCGACCGCGATCGTGGCGTTCTCACCGGTGAAGCTCTCCAGGCCGAGTATGCCCGCGTAGCCGGCATCGTCCAGTGCCTGCAGCATCGCCGGCCAGTCGGTGTGGTCGTCTCCCACCGCACCGCGGTCGCTGCCGCACACCTGCACATGCGCGATCTCCCGCCCTGCGGCGCGCACGGCGTCGGCTGGCCTCTTCTCCTCGATGTTCAGGTGGTAGGTGTCCAGCGCCAGCCCGACTCCGGCGTCGAAGAGCGGCCCGAGAGCGTCCATGGCCTGCTCGACCGTGTTCAGCACACTCGTCTCGTAGCGGTTCAGCGGCTCGACGGCCAGCGCGACGCCGGCATCCGCCGCGGCCTCGCCCAGCGGCGCGAGTCGCGTGCGCAGCTCCGCGACGACGGCGGCGCGCTCGTCGGCATCCAACCGCCAGGCCACACCGGTGGGCGCATAGAACGGGCCCGCCACGACCTCTGCCCCCAGCGTCTGAGCGGCACGGATGCAGGCCAGGAGGTAGTCCCCTGTCGCAGCAACGTCACCCGCCCGCTCGATGAGCGATCGACCGGGTCCCATCGCGCCGATCACCACGGCGCGGAGTCCCAGGCCGTCGAGCACGTCCTTCGCCCTGGCCGGATCCCAGTCGCCCGGGTTCTCCAGCGGCAGCTCCAGGGCGCCGTAGCCGAGCTCGGCGGCCTTGCGTGCGAGCGGCTCCAGAGTGGCGTCCGTCAGCGGCGAGGTCCACACCCAGGTGTTGACGGCGATCGTGCGCAGCATCCGTGCTCCCTTCCTGGCCGTGGCGGCGGTCGGGACGCGCCCGGCCGCCGCACACGCATTCGCTGACTAGGGGATGATCCGCTTCTGCCACACCTCGGGGTAGCCCGGAAGGTTCTCTCCGCCGAACTTGGCGTAGTGCCCGTCCGGCATGCCCTCATTCGCGGCGAGGTACTCATCGAGACCCTCCGCGGTGATCGGGCTCTGCGGCAGCACCCACTCCTCCGGCACCTCCTTGCCGGCGAAGATCATCTGCGCGGCGAGCAGCGGGGTGCGCCACTGGAAGTTCGAGTACACCGGCGCGAGTCCGGTCAGCCCCGTGTCCTTCCACTTGCGCAGGAAGCTCATCTCGTCCTCGCCGGTCATCACCGGGTAATCGACTCCGGCGTCCTCGAAGGCCTCGATCGCGGCCACCGCGCCGTCACCGGCATCCATCCAGACGCCGTCGACGTCGCCCTTGGCGAGCTCGTCGCTGATGATGCTCTTGATCTCGGCGGGATCGGCGCCGGTGAAGTGGTCCACCGCCTCGATGCCCGCCTCGTCGAAGAGCTTCTTCGCTCCGGCCCAGCGCTGCTCGAGCACATCGACGCCGGGGAGGATGCGCAGACCCACCACCTTGTCGCCCTTCTTGAGGTTGTCGATCAGGAACTCGGCGGTGTCGATGCCCCAGGCGAAGCCGCCGATGGGGTGGATGAAGGTCACCGGGCAGTCGGTGTTCACACCGCGGTCGAACACGATCACGGGCTTCCCGGTCTTGCACGCGCGCTCGACGGCCGGCGTCATCGCGGCCGTGCTGTTCGGCGAGATGAGGAAGACGTCGCAGCCGCCGTCGGAGATGAAGTAGTCGATGTCGGCGATCTGCGTGTCATCGGAGTCCTGCGCGTCGCGGGTCTCCATCGAGCTGATGGCCCCGGCGTCCTGCAGCGCCTTCAGCTGCTCGTTCATCGTGATCCACCCGGTCTGCCGCCACGGGTTGGAGATCGAGGCGTTCGCGAAGCAGGCCTTCTTCGCGCCCTCGCTCTTGTACTCGGAGGTGTCGACCATCTTCGCGTTGATGTGCTGCAGGTAGGGCTCGTCCTCCGGCCCGTCCGGCACGACGTCGCGCTCGGCGTTCTGCTTGTCGAAGAGCTCCTGGTCGAACCATTCGCTCGCCCCGGGCGAGGCACCGGGATCCTCGGACTTCGGCGGCGCCACGGACGGGTCGGTCGTGCACCCGGCGAGCGCGATGAGTCCGAAGACGGCCACCGTCACGGTGGCGATCCTCATTGATCGTCGCATTACTGCACTCCTCTTGTTTCGGTGGGTCCCTCAGGGCCGAGGGGCTGTGGTGCTGACTGGCGAACGAGGTCCGCGTGAGGCGTTCCCCGTTCCTTCCCCTGATCGGGTGAAGAAGCGCCGGCTCTCGCCCTGCTGCGGAGTGTCACGGCGGAGTAGGCGACGGCGGCGATGATGATCACGCCCTGCACGGCGTCGCGCAGCGTCGAGGGCACTCCGGCGATGTTCAGCAGCAGGAACAGCGCCTCGAGCACGAATGCGCCGGCCACGGCGGACACGATCCACCCGCGCCCTCCGCCGAGGACGACACCGCCCAGCACGACGGCTGTGATCGCGGTGAACTCGTATCCGGTGCCGACCGAGGGATGCACGCCCGCATAGCCGACCAGGAGCACCGCGCTCATCGACGCGGACACGGCCGAGATCACGAACGCCTGGATCGTGACCCATGAGCGACGCGCTCCGGCGTAGTCGACCGCCCGGGCGTTGTCGCCGACCGCGATGAGCAGCCTGCCCAGCGGCCGGCGGGTGATCCAGATGCCCAGCGCCAGCCAGGCCGCGAGGATCAGTACCGCCCAGGGCAGGAAGTCCAGCAGCGGCAGATCACGGATGCCGCCACGGCCGATCTGCCGGAAGCTGTCGGCCGGGTTGCCGGTCGCCGCGCCGCCCGTCCACCACATGACCCCGCCCAGCAGCGCGAGCATCATCCCCAGCGTGACGATGAACGACGGCACTTTCAGCAGCGTCGTGAGCAGTCCGTTGACGAGGCCGACGAGCACGCCGAACACGAGCATCAGCAGCAGCACCGGCACGGTGCGGGAGTCGTCCTGGCCCACGAGGTTGCCTGCGATGATGACCTGCGCGGTGATCAGCGACCCCTGGGAGAGATCGAACTCGCCGGCGACGATCACGAAGTACTGACCGATCGCGACGATCGCGACGGGCGCGACACGCTGGACGAACCGCATGATCTGGCCGGGCTGGGCGAAGTTGGGGTTGAGCAGGATGATCGCGACGAGCAGGATCACCAGCAGCAGGAAGACCGCACCTCGAGGGCTGACCAGAGCGCGAAGGAACCTCATGACCTGGCTCCTTCCGCGACGCCGGCATCCTGTCCTCCGGCATCCTCGAGCTGTGCTGCGGCGACGGCCATGGCCGGCGCTGCCTGGCGTGCGGCCTCGTCGCCGTGCGTCCTGGTGCCGCCCGGCCCGAAACGGGGCCGGCGACGGATGATCGCGCGGCGGCTGTAGACCGCGACAGCGGCGACGATGACGACGCCGCGGACGACGTCCTTGAGGAACGGATTGACCTGCATGACGCTCATCACGTTGTCGACGACGGCGAGGATGGCGACGCCGCCGACCGTTCCCCACACCGAGCCGCGGCCGCCGAGCAGGAGCGTGCCGCCGAGCACGACCGCGGCGATCGACAGCAGCGCGTAGCCGCCCTGCTGGCCGACGGTGGGGCTGCCCACTCCGAGGCGGCTGGCGAGCAGGAGCCCCGCGAGTCCGGCGAAGACCGAGCAGAGCACGTGGGCGACGATCAGCGGCGGACGGGTGCGCACACCGGACAGCCGGGCGATCTCGGGGTCGCCGCCGACCGCGTACAGGTGCGCACCGGTGCGGGTACGCCCGAGCAGGAGCCAGACGACGACGGCGAGCGCGATCATGATGATGGTCGACACCGGCACCGGGCCCAGGCCCGTGGCACCGATCAGCTGGAACTCCCACGGGACCTTTCCGGCTGACCCCTTGAAGTTCGTGTTCAGCACGCCCTGGAGGATGAGGCCGACGCCGAGCGTCGCGATGAATCCGTTCACCCGCAGCACCGTGACGATCAGGCCGATGACCAGCCCGATCGCCGCGCACATGAGGAGGGTCGTGATCACCGCGACCGGGATGTTGGCCGGGTTCCCCGCCATCATCGTGGCGGCGAGCAGGCTGGACAGGCTGATCACATAGGTGACGGACAGATCGAGTGAGGCGCCGAGGACGACCAGGGTCTGCCCGACCGCGACCAGGCCGAGCACGCTCATGCCGGTGAGGATGTCGCGGATGTTGCCGGGGCTGAAGAAGTTGCGGCCGACGGTCGAGACCAGCACGGCGCCGACGATCAGGGCCAGGATCAGGATGCCGAGCACGATGACCGTCGAGTCGATGCGCACGCGCCTCATCGCGCACCTCCTGTGTTCGGGGCGCCCGACTGCGGGCGATCGGCCCCGGTCGCGGCGGCCAGCACGTCGTGCTCGGCGGAGCCGGCGGGGAGCTCGGCGACGAGTTCTCCGTCGCGCATCACGAGGATGCGATCGCTCATTCCGATCACCTCCGGCAGCTCGATGGAGACCATGAGCACGGATCTCCCCTCTGCGGCCAGGGCGCGCATCAGCTCGTAGACGGCGTACTTCGCGCCGACGTCGATGCCTCTTGTCGGCTCGTCGAAGAGCACGATCGACGGCTCGGTGAGCAGCCATTTCGCCAGCACGACCTTCTGCTGGTTGCCACCCGAGAGGTACCGCGCCTCCTGATCCACGCCGCGGGAGCTGACCTCGAGCGAGCTGAGGATGCCGGGCACCTTCCGGCGCGCCGCACCGGTGCGACCGGCGAAGACGCCGCGGATCACGAGCAGCGCGTTGTCGAGCACGGACTGTCCGAGCGCGAGGCCCTGTGCCTTGCGGTCCTCGGAGACCAGGGCGAGTCCTGAGCGGACGGCCGCACGCGAGGTGCGCACGCGAACCGTCGCGCCGTCGATGCGCATGGTGCCACGGGTGAACGCCTGCACTCCGAACACGCCCTCGACCAGCTCGGTGCGGCCGGAGCCCTGCAGCCCGGCGATGCCGACGATCTCGCCCGCGCGCAGCGACAGCGACACCCCGTCGACGAAGTCGTTTCCGCAGCCGGCGAGCTCGAGCCTGGGCTCGCCCGGCGTGGAGTCCTCCGGTCGCTCCGGGAAGTACGAGCGGATCGGGCGGCCGACCATGCGCCGCACGAGCTCGTCCGCGGTCAGTGCCCCGCGGTCGTCGGTCGAGATGCGCGCGCCGTCCTTCAGGATCGTGATCCGATCGCAGAGGTCGAAGATCTCCTTCAGCCGGTGCGACACGTAGATGACGGCGACGCCACGGGCGGTGAGGCGGTGGATGATCGCGTAGAGCAGCTCGACCTCCCGGTCGCTCAGCGCGGCCGTCGGCTCATCCATCGAGATGACCCGAGCATCGAAGGAGAGCGCCTTCACGATCTCGACGATCTGCTGCTCGGCCACCGTGAGCGACGACACCCGCGCCCGCGGGTCGATGAACGACACCCCGAGCTCGGCGAGCAGACCACCGGTGCGGTCGATCATCGCCCGCTGGTCGACGAACCCGAACCGGCGCGGCTCGCGGCCGAGATACACGTTCTGGGCGACGGTGCGCTCCGGCAGCAGCGTGAACTCCTGGAAGACCGTGACGATCCCGGCATCCATCGCCTGACGCGGATGAGCGAAGCGCACCTCCTCGCCGCGGTACTCGATGCTCCCCTCGTCCGCCGGCTGCACTCCGGCGACGATCTTCATCAGCGTCGACTTTCCTGCGCCGTTCTCGCCGACGAGGCCGTGCACCTCGCCGGCACGGACGTCGAAGTCGATCCCGCCGAGCACTCTCACGCCGAAGAACGACTTGCCGACGCCGTGCACCGACAGCACGGGGCTCTGATCGATCACGCTCATGCGCCGACCTCCACGCTTCGGCCGCCGTCGGCGGCCGAAGCGAGCACCGCCTCCGTGAGAACTGCGGACCGATGCCCGTCGGCGAACGTCGGAAGGCCCTCCGGTGCGCCTCCCGCGATCGCCGCGTGCACGTCGGCCATGAAGGAGGTGAAGGCGTCGAGATAGCCCATGGGATGCCCCGCGGGCACGCGCTGCAGCCGCGCGGAGTCGGGCGACGAAGTGGCGGGGTCGCGCAGGACCAGCCGCGACTCCCCCCTGTTGCCGATCCAGAGCTCCTCCGGCCGCTCCTGCTCGAACCGGATGCTCTCACGCGTGCCGTGCAGTTCGACGGTCAGCGCGTTCCTGCGCCCCGCCGCCATCTGCGAGATCAGCACGGTGCCGAGCGCGCCGGACGCGGTCTCCACCAGCAGCGCCGCGATGTCCTCGTTGTCGACGACGTGTCCGTCACGCTCGCCGAAGACGGTCCGTGTCCGCGCGGACACTGCGACGATCCGCTCGCCGATGACGAACTCGACAAGATCGCACAGGTGCGAGCCGATGTCGGCGAAGGCCCGCGACGGGCCGCCCTGTGCCGCCTCGGTGCGCCAGTCGTCGTCGGTCGGCAGCAGCATCCAGTCCTGCAGGTAGGCGCAGTCCAGCGTGAGCAGGGTTCCCAGTGCGCCGTTCCGCACGCGGGCTCGGGCCTCGCGGACCATCGGGTGATAGCGGTACACGAACGGCACCGCGGCGATGCGCCCGGAGTCGGCGGCGAGGGCCACCAGCCGTTCGGCATCCCGCGCCGACAGCGCGAGCGGTTTCTCGCACACGACGTGCTTGCCCGCCTCGAGCGCCGCGGCGGCGAACGCCGCATGCGTCGTGTTCGGTGTGCACACGTGCACGACGTCGATGTCCGCGGCGCCGATCAGATCTTCGGCAGAGGCCGCGGCCCGTTCCGCTCCGATGCGCGCCGCAGCCTGCGCAGAGCTGCTCGGCGTGCGGGCCGAGATCGCGATGATCTCGCCGCCGACGGCCCGCGTGGCGTCGCTGTGCACGCGGGCCATGAACCCTGCGCCGAGAACGCCGGCGCGGATCGTCCCGATGCCGGTGGGGATGACATCCGTTGTCATGTTGGGGAGTCTGACACAGCTTCACCACTTTTGCTAGAGCTCAGTCAAAAGTTCCATGTCATGCGTACGTAAGCATCCGGCGACACATCCATAAGGTGTGGTTTACTGACGAAATGGCTGACGCAGCGCACCCGGGGTCGGCGCAGAATCCCGGTACCGGAGAGATCTTCCAGATTCTTCGCGACGGCCTCGCGCGCACGAAGGCGGAGCTGGCCGACCTCACCGGCCTCGCCCGCTCGACCGTCGCCTCGCGCGTCGACGGACTGCTCGCGGCTGGGCTCATCGCTCCGGCGGGAGAGGCCGTCTCGACGGGAGGACGACCGCCGGCCCGCGTCGCGTTCAACCCCGCAGCGGGGCTCGTCCTCGCCGTCGATCTCGGCGCCACGCACTCCACGGTCGCCGTCGCCGACCTGTCCGGACGGATCCTCGACTCTGGCACCCGACCGATCGACATCGCGGACGGTCCGGAGGCCCTGCTGGACTCGATCCTCTCCGACGGCTCCCGACTCCTGGGCGGAGCTTCCGTGAGCGCACCGCTGGTCGGCGTCGGCATCGGAGTGCCAGGCCCGGTCGAGCACTCCACCGGTCGCCCCACGAATCCGCCGATCATGCCGGGATGGGACCGATTCGACATCCCCGGCTACGTGCAGCGCACCTTCGACGTACCCGTCCTGGTGGACAACGACGTGAACATCCTCGCCCTCGGCGAGCAGGTGACGGCGTGGCCGCACGTGCAGGACCTGATCTTCGTGAAGGTCGCGACCGGAATCGGCGCGGGAATCATCGCCGGCGGTGAGTTGCAGCGCGGCGCGCAGGGGTCCGCGGGCGACATGGGGCATGTGCAGGTGCCCCGAGCGAGTGACACCGCCAGAGACCCGCACGACGAGCGGGATCTCGAGGCCCTCGCCAGCGGTTCCGCGATCGCCGCCGCGCTGCGCACGGCCGGGGTCGCCGCGGAGAGCAGCTCCGACGTCGCCGACCTGGTGCGGGGCGGGAACGCCGCCGCGATCGACGCGACCAGGCAGGCGGGTCGCGACGTGGGCGAGGTGCTCGCGACCGTGGTGAACCTGCTGAACCCGTCGATCATCGTGCTGGGCGGCAGCATCGCCCGTGCGGGAGAGCATCTGCTCGCCGGCGTCCGCGAAGTGGTCTACCGCCGCTCCATCCCGCTGGCCACGCAGAACCTCACCATCGTGCAGACCCAGGCGGGCGAGCGCGCCGCCGTCCTGGGGGCCGCCATCATGGTCGCCCGGCACGTGCTGTCGCCTGCGAACGTCGACGCCGTCGTCGCCAGGGGCCGCTGATCCAATTTCTTGAACATGTTCAAATAAGGCGCTAGCCTGGCGTCATGACATCCCCGTACGGCCGTGCGCTGGGGCCGCGGCTGCGTGAACTGCATCCGACGCTGCAGGCGTACTTCTCGGGAGTGGACGCCGGGCAGGTCGGTCTCGGCGAAGGCGTCTTCGACTTCGTCGGCACGCGGCGCTGGTGGCTGGTGCCGTTCCTGCGCCCGCTGCAGCGCCGCGGCGTGCTCGTCGCGGGCCGCCACGCCCACGTTCCGTTCCGAGTCGAGAACCGGATCGTGTCCGGCCGAGCCGTCGCGACGCGCACGCTCCGCCTCCCCGGCGGTATCTGGACCATGCACGACTCCGTCGCCCTGTCATCGAACGGCCGCCTCGTCGATGAACTCGGCACGCCCCTGACGGTGAGCGCGAGCTTCGAGGCGCGGGTCGCGGACGGCGCGGTGCTGCTGCGGAGCAGGGCCGTCGGCCTGCGGCTCGGCAGGCTCAGGGTGCGTGTCCCCCGCGTCCTCTCCCCCGTCGTGCGGCTGCGTGAGGCGCATGACTCCGCGACCGGCGCGCAGCGGGTGGATGTCACGATCGACGCCCCCCTGATCGGCCGCGTCTACGAGTACGGCGGCACCTTCACCTATCGGATCGAGGAGGACGGACGATGACCGGCAGAGTCGTGATCGGAGGCTCCTCCGGATTCATGGGCCGTCACCTGGCCGCGCACCATCGCGCAGCGGGCCGCGAAGTCGTGACGATCTCCCGCTCGGGCGCCGACCTCACCTGGGCGGATCAGACCGGCATCGACGCGGCCGTCGACGGTGCCGCACTGGTGATCGGCCTCGCCGGCAAGAGCGTGAACTGCCGGTACACCCCCGAGAACAGGGCCGAGATCTTCGCGTCGCGCCTGGACACGACGGCGGCGCTCGGCCGGGCGATCGCCCGCGCCGCTGCACCGCCGGCGCTGTGGGTGAACTCGTCCACCGCGACGATCTACCGGCACGCCGAGGACCGGCCGATGACCGAAGCGACCGGCGAGCTCGGCACCGGCTTCTCCGTCGAGGTCGCCAAGGCCTGGGAGCGCGCACTCTTCGCAGACCCTCTTCCGACGACCCGCCGCGTGGCGCTGCGCAGCGCGATCGTACTGGGCGACGGCGGGGTGCTCGAGCCGCTGCGCGGCCTGGCCGCCATCGGTCTCGGCGGTGCGCAGCACGACGGCCCCTGGCCGGTGGGTCGCCGCCGCCGCGACGCCGGCACCGCGCATTTCCCCGGTGCGCCGGCGGGCCGGCAGCGGTTCAGCTGGGTGCACGTCGACGATGTCGTCGGCATCATCGACTTCCTCGAGGAGCACCCCGAGCTCGCTGGACCTGTCAACGCGGCAGCGCCGAACCCTGTCGACAACGCCGAGTTCATGGCGACGGTCCGTCGCGTGCTCGGCGTGCGATTCGGTCCGCCCATGCCCCGATGGATGCTGGAGCTCGGCGCCATCGGCATCCGCACCGA
>JAITUD010000283.1 GCA_031286555.1 Microbacterium sp.
TGGGCCGGTGTCCAGCGCCCCCCCTATCGACCCAACCCAAACCGCTGTCACCCGCGGGGGGCCGGGACCGGCCACGCCCCCGCTCGGTGGGGCCAAGCAGTGCATCGACCTGCCCACGGCCATGGCCGCCTACACCTCGGGCACGGCCTACGTGAACCACCGCGATCGCGACCCCGGCAGCATCCGCGAGGGGTACCTCGCGAATCTCGTGGTCCTCGATCCCGATCCGTTCAGCCTGCCGGCATCCGAGATCTGCACGTCGCGGGTGACCGCGACCTGGATCGACGGACGCGAGGTCTATTCCGCAGCACCCGACGCAGCACCCGACACCCTCAGGGAGTTCTCATGACCCGTACCCGCACTGCACGGGCGGTCGCCGCAGGCGTCGCCGTGCTGCTGTCCGTCGGCGCACTCGCCGCGTGCAGCCCTGCCGGCAGCGACGCCGGCAAGGATGACAAGAATCTGGACTGGAAGCTCACCACTGACACCGCCGCGCCCAAGGGCGACATCGACGAGATCAAGTGGGCGAACTACTCCGAGCCGTACTCGCTGGACTACGCCTATGCATTCGACTACAGCGACAACCAGGTGCTCGCGAACGTCTGCGAGTCGCTGCTGCGGCTGAACCCCGACTTCACGCTCACGCCGTCGCTGGCGACATCCTTCGAGAACCCGACGCCGCTGACCTGGGTCTACACGATCCGCGACGGCGTCACCTTCCACGACGGCACGACGCTCACCGCCGATGATGTGGTGGCCTCGATGAGCAGGCACCTGGACCCGGCGGTCGGCTCGTCGTGGTTCTCGGTCTATCAGAATGTCGATTTGATCAAGAAGACAGCCGCGAACCAGGTGACCGTCACCACGAAGATCCCCGACTCGCAGTTCAACCTGGGGATGGGCGGTTCCGCGGGCGTCGTCGAATCGGCGAAGACCCTCGCCGCGAAGGGCGAGGACTACGGCAACTCCACCGGTGGCGTGAACTGCACCGGCCCGTTCTCGCTCACCGAGTGGAAGTCCGGCGAGTCGATCACCCTGACTCGGTACGACAAGTACTGGAACAAGGACCTCATGGCGAAGTCGAAGAAGTTCGAGTTCGTGTTCATGGGCGATTCCACCGCTCGCGTCAACGCGCTGAAGTCCGGCAGCGTCGACGGCTCGTGGCAGATCCCGATCGAGGCCGTGCCCACGCTGCGCGCCTCCGGCAAGGGCGACGCGCTGTTCGCGCCCAGCACTGCGGTCGGCGACATCGTGATCAGCAATCTGAAGGGACCGCTCGGCGACGTGCGCGTCCGCAAGGCGCTGCTGATGGCCATCGATCGCGAGGGGATGCTGACGGCGGCGGCCCGGGGCGTCGGCGATGTCACCGACGTGCTCACCACGAAGACCGTCTGGGGCGATGCGTCCGAGGCGGCTGTGAAGACCGCTTTCGGCGACATCACCCACTACGACCACGACGTCGAAGCGGCGAAGAAGCTGATCAAGGATGCCGGTGTCGAGGGCGAGACCCTCACCTACGTCACCGCGCCGATCGGCAATGACTTCACTGTCATCTCGCAGGCGGTCTCGGCCGCAGCGCAGTCGATCGGGCTGAAGGTCAAGGTCAACACGGTCAGCCCCTCCGCCTACACCGCGCTGTTCTCGGACCCGAGCGCCCGCGAGGGCGTGGACATGTTCTACACCAGCTGGTACCTGTCCAGCCCCGACGCCCTCGAGATGTACGGCGTGCTGCGCACCGGGGACTTCAGCAACTACGGCAACTGGTCCGACCCCGAGTACGACAAGATCGTGACCGAGGCGGTGCAGACCTTCGACCCGAAGAAGCGCAGCGAGCTGACCGCGAAGCTGCAGCAGATCACCAACGAGGAGCTGCCCTGGCTGCCGCTCTTCGAGGGCCCGATCCCGCTGTTCATGGGTGAGCGCGTGACCGGCATGCAGCCGTCGATGGCGTTCCTGTACTACCCCTGGGCCGCGACGCTCGGCGCACGCTGATCCGGAGCTCGCACTGACGATGAACGCATTCCGACGAGTCGCCGGGAAACTGGGGGGCCTCCTGCTGACGCTGTTCCTCGCGTCGCTGCTGGTGTTCTTCTCCCGGTTCCTGGTGCCCGGCGATCCGGTCGCCTTCCTCCTCCGGGGTCGCAAGCCGAGCCCGGAGGCGGTGGCGCTGGTCACCGCCCAGTACGGCCTGGATCTGCCGCCCTGGCAGCAGTACCTCAACTGGATCGCCGGCATCCTGCACGGCGACTTCGGCCGGTCGCTGCAGTTCCGCCAGGACGTGACGGTCGTGATCGGCGAACGCCTGCCGGTCACGCTGACGCTGGTGGTGATGGCGGGCACGATCATCGCGGTCGTCGGCCTCATCTCCGGAGCGATCGCCGCGCTGAACCGCGGACGGGTCGCCGACAGGGCCATCCTGATCGGGCTGACCGTGCTGGGCGCCATCCCGTCGTTCGTCGGATCGATCGTGCTGATCGCGATCTTCTCGGTGCAGCTGGGCTGGTTCCCCTCGTTCGGCTCCGGCGAGGGATTCTGGGACACGATCTATCACCTGATCCTGCCCTCGGTCGCCCTGGCGATCGTGTTCATCGTGCTGGTCGGAAAGGTCACCCGCTCGGCCATGGTCGAGCAGCTCGGCCGGGAGCACGTCGAGGTCGCCACCAGCCGCGGCCTGAAGCGCTGGGACGTGGTGCGACGCCACGTGCTCCGCAACTCGCTGTGGCCCGTCCTCACGGTCAGCGGTGTGCTCGTCGCCGGTCTGATCGTGGCGAGCTCGATCGTCGAGGCCGCGTTCGGCCTCGCCGGCATCGGCTCGCTGCTGGTGCAGTCGGTCGACCGGCTGGACTTCCCCGTCGTGCAGGCGATCGTGCTGCTCGTGGTGACGGCGTTCGTCGTCATGAACGCGATCGTCGACGTCCTCGAACCGCTGATCGACCCGCGATCGGCAGCAGGAGCAGGTGCCCGATGACCACTCCCACGCCCACCCTCGCCGTGCGGCTGCTGAAGACGCCGCGCAGGCCCCGGCCGCCGCTGCTGCTGACGATAAGCGTGATCGTGCTGGCGGTCGTCACGCTCGCGGCGATCTTCGCACCCTGGGTCGCACCCTACGACCCGGATGCGGTGGACTTCACCGCCTTCTACGCGCCGCCGTCGATGGAGCACTGGCTCGGCACCGACGGGCTCGGTCGCGACCTGCTCAGCCGCATCATCTTCGGCGGACGCACGGCCCTGGTCGGACCGCTGGCGGTCGTGATCTTCTCGACGATCATCGGCATCCTGCTGGGCCTGCTCGCCGGCTGGCGCGGCGGCTGGATCGACGCCGTCCTCGGACGCGTGTTCGACGTGCTGTTCGCGTTCCCGTCGCTGCTGATCGCGATCATGGCCGTCGCGCTGTTCGGCAAGGGGCTGGTGGCACCGGTGATCGCGATGAGCATCGCCTACGCGCCCTTCGTCGCCCGGCTCACCCGTGCGCTGGTCACCACCGAGCGCAACCGCCCCTATGTGTCGGCGTACCGGGTGCAGGGCTTCGGCGGCGGCTGGATCGCCACCCGGCGAGTGCTGCCGAACGTGTCGCCCATCGTGGGAGCGCAGTCCACGCTGAACTTCGGCTACGTGCTCGCCGAGCTCGCCGGCCTGTCGTTCCTGGGCCTGGGCGTCCAGCAGCCGACGGCCGACTGGGGCGCGATGATCAACGAGGCGCAGTCCGGGCTGGCGGCAGGACAGTTCCTGCCCGCCATCGCCCCGGCCGTCGTCGTGGTGCTCGTCGTCGTCGCGGTGAACATCATCGGCGAGGAACTGTCCGACCGCATCGGAGGCGAGATCCCCGCATGAGCGAACTGCTGAACATCGAAGACCTCACGCTCGACCTGCGCGACGGGACGCGGCTGCTGCACGGCATCAGCCTGTCGGTCGCGGCGGGCGAGACGGTGGGCCTGGTGGGCGAATCCGGATCCGGCAAGTCGCTCACCGCCAGGACTGTGCTCGGGCTGCTGCCCGACCGCGCGGTCGTCGGAGGATCCGTCTCGGTCGACGGGCGATCCTCGCTCGACCGGGACGGCCTCCGGCGCATCCGCAGGCAGGACGCGGCGATGGTCTTCCAGGACCCGCGCGCCGGCATCAACCCGATGCGCACGGTCGGCGATCACGTCACCGAGGCGCTGCGGCTGTGCGGCGGGCAGAACAGGGCGCAGGCGCGCCGGCGCGCCGTCGACCTGCTCCCTGCGGTGAAGCTGCCCGATCCTGAGGGGCACCTCGACCCGCACCCGT
>JAITUD010000330.1 GCA_031286555.1 Microbacterium sp.
TGCCGTGCCATCACGTTCGTGAACAGGTTGTCGTTGACCACCGTCGTGTACTCGTCCGGCCCGGTGACGCCGTGGATGTGGAAGGTCGAGTCGCCGTTCGTTCCGCGCCAGAAGCCGAGTGTCGCCCACAGCCGGGCAGTCTCGACCGCGATGTCTGCGGCCTCGGCGCGCAGGAACTCCACGTCTCCCGTCGCGTACACGTACTTGCCCAGAGCGAAGCTGACATCCGCGTTGATGTGGTACTGCGCGGTGCCCGCCGCGTAGTACGCCGAGGCCTCCTCGCCGTTGATCGTGCGCCACGGGAACAGCGCGCCGGCCTCGTTCAGCTGCGCCGCACGCCGCCGCGCGGCCGGCAGCATCAGCACTCGCGCGCGCAGCGCGTTGCGTGCCCACTGCGGCGACGTGTAGGTGAGGAACGGCAGCACGTAGATCTCGGTGTCCCAGAAGTAATGCCCGCTGTAGCCCGAGCCGGTGAGCCCCTTCGCCGGGACCCCCGCCCCGTCCGCACGAGCGGATGCCTGAGCCAGCTGGAACAGGCACCACCGCACCGCCTGCTGCAGGTCGTCGTGCCCGCCGATGATCACGTCGCTGCGCTCCCAGAACGCGTCCAGCCACTCCGTCTGACGGGCGAACAGCGCATCCACGCCCTCGACCGAGGCCCGGTCCAGGGTGCGCCGGCAGCGATCGACCAGCTCGCGCGCCGGAACCCCGCGGGACGAGTGGTAGCTGACCAGTTTCGTGAGCCGGATCGGCACGCCCGCCCTGGCCTGCACCCGGAACACGTTCTTCGCGATGTCCGGCTCGATCAGCGTGCGCGCGCTGTAATCGTTCTCGGTCTCGATCACGTGGTCGGCGACGACGGCCAGCGTCATCCCGGAGTCCGTCACGCGGTACGACAGCGCGGAGCGCAGCCCGTCCTGCCAGTACTCGACCGGCTGCAGCACGCGGTCGGTGATCTTCTCGGCCTTGCGCGGGTCGAACCCGGCCTTGCCCGCCGCGGCCTTCTGCGCCGCCTCGGGCGTGCCGGTGTACACGGTGCCGCCGTCCTGGCGGTTCAGCAGCTGGCAGCTGATCGTGACGGGAGCATCCGAGTTCTCGACCACCAGGTCGAGCCGCAGCACGGCGAGGTGCCGCTCGTCGAAGCTGACCATGCGCTCGTCGCGCAGCCGCACCCGTTTGCCCGACGGCGTCACCCACAGCACGTCGCGGTGCAGCACTCCGGTGCGCATGTCGAGCGTGCGCGAGTACTCGCGCACATCGGCATCGTCGAAGGAGAGCGGCTCGTCGTCGACGTAGACGCGCATGATCTTGGCGTCCGGCGCGTTGACGATCGTCTGGCCCACCTCGGCGAACCCGTAGGCCTGCTCCGCGTGCCGGATCGGCCAGGTCTCGTGCAGACCGTTGATGAACGTGCCGTGCTCGTGCGCGGTGCGTCCTTCGATGTGGTTGCCGCGCAGGCCGAGATAGCCGTTGCCGACCGTGAACAGGGTCTCGGGGAGGCCCTCCGTGTCATAACGGCTCTCGACGAGACGCCAGGGATCGGACGAGTAGCGGTCGCTGTCGAACATACGGTCTCCGTGGATCGGGATTCGGATGAAGGGATCAGGATGCCAGCAGGCGGGAGAGGTCATCGACGATACTCGTCGCGCCCGCATCGCGCAGGGCCTGCGCGCCGGCGCCGCGATCGACGCCGATCACCACGCGGTAGCCGGCGGATGCCGCGGATGCCGCCCCCGAGACCGCGTCCTCGACGGCGACGGCCTCGGCGGGCTCGACGCCCAGCGCGACGGCCCCGGCGCGGAACATGTCCGGCGCGGGCTTGGACGCGAGGTGATCGCGCTCGGCGACGACGCCGTCGACCACGACGGTGAAGAAGGAGCGGATGCCGGCGGAGCCGAGCACCTCCTCGGCGTTCTTCGAGCTCGACACGACGCCCATCGGGATGCCGGCATCCCGCAGCTGCTCGATCAGTGCGAGCGACCCGGGGAACGGGGCGATGCCGTGCGCGCGCAGCTCTGCGGCGAAGGCGTCGTTCTTGCGGTTGCCGATGCCGCAGATCGTGTCCTCGGTCGGGGCGTCGTCGACGTGCCCCCAGGGGATCTCGACGTTGCGGCTGCGCATGACGGCGGCGACGCCGTCGTAGCGCTTCTTGCCGTCGACGTGCGCGTAGTAGTCGACATCGGTGTAGGGCGGCGTGATGCCCCACTGCGCGAACACGTCGTCGAACACCGCCTGCCAGGCGCGCATGTGCACCTCGGCCGTCGGGGTGAGCACGCCGTCGAGGTCGAAGAGGACTCCGGCGGCGGCACGCAGGTCGGGCAGGGACTCGGGCACGGGTGCTCCCTTGTCGTCGATCGGAATGGGACCGGTTCCAGCGTAACGGCGCCGGGGCCCCTCAGACCACGGCGAGCGTCTGCCGGGCGATCTCCAGCTCCTCGTCCGTGGGCACGACGAGCACCTCGACGGTGGAGTCGTCGGCGGAGATGCGCCGGATGCCGCCGCGCTGTGCATTCCGCTCCGGATCGATGCGCAGGCCGAGGAAGCCCAGCGTCGCCAGGGCATCCGCCCTCACGGGTGCGGCGTTCTCCCCCACGCCGGCGGTGAACGAGATCACATCGACGCCGCCGAGCTGCGCGATGTACGCGCCGGCATAGGCGCGGAGCCGGTGGATGTAGACGTCATAGGCCAGCGTCGCCGCATCCTCTCCGGCCTCGCGCCCCGCGAGGATGTCGCGCATGTCGCTGCGCCCCGCCAGACCGAGCAGACCGCTGCGCTTGTTCAGCAGGGCGTCGAGATCGTCGATGCCCATGCCCGCACGGCGGGCCAGGTGCAGGAGAGCCGCGGCGTCGATGTCACCGGAGCGGGTGCCCATCACGAGCCCCTCGAGCGGCGTGAGCCCCATCGAGGTCTCGACCGACTCGCCCCCGCGGATGGCGGTGACGGATGCCCCGTTGCCGAGGTGGAACACGATCTGCCGCAGTTCGGAGAGGTCGCGGCCGAGGAACGCAGCCGCCTGCTCGCTGACGTACTTGTGGCTGGTGCCGTGGAATCCGTACCGGCGCACGCGGTGCGCGTGCGCCAGCTCCGCGTCGATCGCGTAGGTGTACGCGGCGGGCGGCAGCGTCTGATGGAACGCCGTGTCGAACACGGCCACGTGCGGCACGGCCGGGAACGCCTTGCGCGCGGACCGGATGCCTGCGACGTTGGCCGGGTTGTGCAGCGGGGCGAGCACGGCGAGGTCCTCGATGTTGATCTCGACCAGCGGGGTGATCACGGTGGGCTCGAAGAACCTCGCGCCGCCGTGCACGACGCGGTGTCCGACCGCGACCGGTGGATGCTCGACGAGCGAGGGGCCGTGCTCGGCGAACTGCTCGAGCATGACCGCGAACGCGACGTCATGGTCGGCCACAGGACGCTCGACCCTCGTCGTGGCGTCCAGCATGGTCGGGGCCGGTTCGCCGGGCTCCGCCGTCCGGCGGATGGTGTGCGAGACGATGCCGGTGGACTGCCCGATCCGCTCGATCAGTCCGCTGGCCAGCTCGGTCTCGCGGTCCATGTCGAGCAGGCTGTACTTCAGCGACGAGGAGCCGCTGTTGATCACGAGGACGGCGGTCATCGGTTCTCTCCCTGCGTCTGCGCCTGGATCGCGGTGATCGCGACGGTGTTCACGATGTCCTCCACGAGGGCGCCGCGGCTGAGATCGTTGATCGGACGGTTCAGGCCCTGCAGCACCGGCCCCATCGCCACCGCACCGGCCGAGCGCTGCACGGCCTTGTAGGTGTTGTTGCCGGTGTTCAGGTCGGGGAAGACGAACACGGTCGCACGGCCTGCGACGGCGGAGTCCGGCAGCTTGGCGCGCGCGACGGCCGCGTCGGCAGCGGCGTCGTACTGGATCGGGCCCTCCACGGGCAGCTCCGGTGCGCGCTCGCGGACCAGGGCGGTGGCCGCGCGCACCTTGTCGACCTCGGCGCCGGAGCCGGACTCCCCCGTCGAGTACGACAGCATGGCCACCCGCGGGTCGATGCCGAACTGCCGCGCGGTCGCGGCGGAGGAGACCGCGATGTCGGCGAGCTGCACGCTGGTCGGCTCGGGGATCACGGCGCAGTCGCCGTAGACGAGCACCCGGTCGGCGAGCGCCATGAGGAACACGCTGGAGACGACCTCGACGCCGGGCCGGGTCTTGATGATCTCGAAGGCGGGTCGGATCGTGTGCGCGGTGGTGTGCGCGGCGCCCGAGACCATGCCGTCGGCGAGCCCCAGGTGCACCATCATCGTGCCGAAGTAGGACACGTCGGTGACGGTGTCGGATGCCTGCTCGAGCGTGATGCCCTTGTGTGCGCGCAGGCGCGCGTATTCGGCGGCGAAGCGCTCCACGAGCCCGGGGTCGGTGGGGCTGAGCACCTGCGCCGAGTCGAGGTCGATGCCGAGAGCGGTCGCCCTGGCGCGGATGTCGGTCTCGTCGCCGAGGATGGTCAGGTCGGCGACATCCCTGGCGAGCAGGATCGCTGCTGCGCGCAGGATGCGGTCGTCGCCGCCCTCGGGCAGCACGATGCGCCGGCGGTCGGCGCGGGCGCGCTCGATCAGCCCGTACTCGAACATCAGGGGCGTGACGACGGAGGA
>JAITUD010000405.1 GCA_031286555.1 Microbacterium sp.
TCGTCTCGTCGCCCGCTCAGGATCCGCGCAGTGAGAAGGCCCCCTCCGCGGAGGGGGCCTTCGTCAATTGTCTTACTTGACCTGCGCCGAGATGATGCTCATCACCGCGGTGTCCGCCAGCGTCGTGGTGTCGCCGACTTCGCGGCCCTCGGCGACGTCGCGCAGCAGGCGGCGCATGATCTTGCCGGAGCGCGTCTTCGGCAGTTCGCCGACGATGTAGACGTCGCGCGGACGGGCGATCGGGCCGATCTGCTCGCCGACCCAGCCGCGCAGCTGCGTGGCGAGGCCCTCGGGGGTGTGCTCCGCGAGGAAGCTCTCCTTGAGGATGACGAACGCGACGACGGCCTGGCCGGTCGTCTCATCCGAGGCGCCGACGACGGCGGCCTCAGCCGTGGCCTCATGCGCGACGAGCGAGGACTCGATCTCGGCGGTGGAGAGGCGGTGGCCCGAGACGTGCATGACGTCGTCGACGCGGCCGAGCAGCCACAGGTCGCCGTCCTCGTCGAGGCGGGCGCCGTCACCGGCGAAGTAGAAGCCCTGCTCCTCGAACTTCTCCCAGTAGGTCTCCTTGAAGCGCTCCGGGTCGCCCCAGACGCCGCGCAGCATCGCCGGCCACGGCTTGGTGATCGCGAGCAGGCCGCCGTTGCCGGACTCGACCTCCTTGCCCTGCTCGTCGACGACGTCGATCGAGATGCCGGGCAGCGGCACCTGCGCCGAGCCGGGCTTCGCGGCGGTGATGCCGGGCAGCGGCGAGACCATGATGCCGCCGGTCTCGGTCTGCCACCAGGTGTCGACGATCGGGGCCTTGCCGCCGCCGATGACCTCGCGGTACCACATCCACGCCTCGGGGTTGATGGGCTCGCCCACCGAGCCGAGCACGCGCAGGCTGGACAGGTCGAACTCGTTCGGCACCTGACGGCCGATCTTCATGAAGGAGCGGATGGCGGTCGGCGCCGTGTACAGGATGGTGACGCCGTACTTCTGGATGAGCTCCCACCAGCGACCCGGGTGCGGGGTCTCCGGCGTGCCCTCGTACATGAGCTGCGTGGCGCCGTTGGCGAGCGGACCGTAGGCGACGTAGGAGTGACCGGTGACCCAGCCGATGTCGGCGGTGCACCAGTACACGTCGGTCTCGGGGTGCAGGTCGAAGACGTACTTGTGCGTGTACGCGGCCTGGGTCAGATATCCGCCCGAGGTGTGCAGGATTCCCTTGGGCTTACCCGTGGTCCCCGAGGTGTAAAGGATGTAGAGCGGGTTCTCGGACGGGAACGCCTGCGCCTCGTGGTCTGCGGATGCCGCAGGCACCACGTCGTGCCACCAGATGTCGCGGCCCTCGGTCCAGTCGACGTCGTTGCCGCCGCGCTTGACGACGAGGACGTGCTCGACCGTCTGCTGCTCGCCCTCGCCGTTGCGGTCGGCCAATGACTGGTCCACGGCCGGCTTGAGAGCGGACACCTTGCCCTTGCGGTAGCCGCCGTCGGCCGTGATGACGACCTTCGCGCCGGCGTCGTCGATGCGCGACCGCAGGCTGTCGGCGCTGAACCCGCCGAAGACGACGGAGTGGATCGCGCCGAGGCGGGCCACGGCCAGCATCGAGATGACGGCCTCGGGGATCATCGGCAGGTAGATCGCGACGCGGTCGCCGTGACCGACGCCCAGGCCGGCCAGCACGTTCGCCGTGCGCTTGACCTCATCGGTCAGCTCGGCGTATGTGATGCTGCGGGAATCGCCCGGCTCGCCCTCCCAGTGGATGGCGACGCGGTCGCCGATGCCTGCCTCGACGTGGCGGTCCAGGCAGTTGTACGCGACGTTGAGCTCACCGTCGCCGAACCACTTCGCGAACGGCGGGTTGGTCCAGTCCAGCACCTCGGTGAAGGGCTTGTGCCAGTGCAGCAGCTCGCGGGCCTGCTCGCCCCAGAACCCCTCACGGTCGGCCGCGGCGCGCTCGTAGAGAGCGGGGTCGTCGATGGTCTGTGCGACGAACTCGGGCGAGGGCGGGAACTGCCGGGACTCGTTGAGAAGGTGATCGATCTGGCTGCTCATTGGCGCTCGCTCCTTTGCGCGGACGGGGGTCGTGCAGGGACACGACCGTGACACGGCGAATCTATCCCCGGCATCCGACTCGGCATACTGCCGAAAGTCGGTACTGCGTGTGGGTTTTGTGAGGGCGCCTACCTTGCGTACACTCTTGCTCAGCCGTAATCGTATTCCGGCTTTTGCGCGCCCGATACCCCCCGATTCGGTGGCGCGCACTGGGCGGCATCTCATTCCCCCCGTGAGGTGCCGCCCATCTCTATGGGAGCGCTCCCGCTGTCGTGCGGCCGGCTGTCCTCCACAATCGCGTTCCGCGTTCTCTTCTGCACAGGGCGTGCGTTCCCGGCATCTCGGCGTCCCCGCGCCCTTCTAGCGTCGGGGCATGACCGATCCGTTCGTGCTCCGTCCCCGCCGAGCACCGGCAGCCGCAGGAGGCCCTGCGGCGCCGCTGCAGGTGGACCCGGCCTTCGGCGCGCTCTCCGAGCACTGTGCCGACGAGCGGGTCACCGACATCTTCGTCAACGGTGACAGCGGGCTCTTCGTCGACCGCGGTCACGGCGCCGAAAGGGTGCCGGAGTGGCGGGCGTCCGAGCGCGAGGTGCGCGACCTGGCTGTCGCACTCGTCGGCCTCGGCGGCCGTCACCTCGACGATCGGGCGCCCTGTGTCGATGTGCGCCTCGACTCCGGCATCCGTGTGCATGCCGTGCTCGCACCGGTCTCGACCTCGGGCACCGCGCTCTCGATCCGCGTGCCGCGGGTGCGCGCGGCAGACCTCGAGGCGCTCGCGACGCTGGGGGCGTTCGACGCTGCGCAGCACGCGTGGTTGCGGAGGCTCGTCGCGGAGCGCGCCAACGTGCTCATCACCGGCGGCACCGGCACGGGCAAGACGACCCTGCTGTCGGCGATGCTCGCCGCGGTGCCCGCGGGTGAGCGCATCGTCACGATCGAGGACGTCGCCGAACTGCGGCCGCCGCACCCGCATCACGTCGCGCTGGAGGCGCGACAGGCGAATCTCGAGGGAGCGGGACGGATCACCCTCGCGATGCTGGTGCGCGAGTCGCTGCGGATGCGGCCGGATCGGCTCATCGTGGGGGAGTGCCGCGGCGAGGAGGTGCGCGATCTGCTCACCGCGCTGAACACCGGGCACGACGGCGGCGCGGGCACCCTGCATGCCAGCGGGCTCGCCGACGTGCCGGCCCGGCTGGAGGCGCTCGGTGCGCTCGCGGGGATGGATGCCCCGGCGCTGGCGCGCCAGGTCGTGAGCGCCTTCACCGTGGTGGTGCACCTCGCGCGGCGTCCCGACGGCACCAGGCAGATCGTGCAGACGGGGCGTTTCGTGCTGGACGGCGAAAGGCTCGGCATCGAGGAGGTGCGGCCGTGGTGAGGGCGCGGCGCGGGCTGCGCGCGAAGGCGGATGCCGGTGTCGAGGCCGCTCAGGCGGCCGCCGCCGTGCGCACGCTCGCGGTGCTGCTGCAGGCCGGCGCCCGTCCGATGACGGCATGGCGGCATCTCGCCGAGTCCGGCGACGTCCATGCCGAGCGCGTCGTCGCCGGCAGCGATCAGGGCGGAGACCTGGTGAACGTGATCGCTGCTCAGGGCGGTGCCTGGGCCGATGTCGCCGCCGCGTGGGAGATCGCCACGACCGTGGGTGCGCCCCTCGCCGACGTGCTGCGATCGCTCGCCGAGTCGCTGCAGGATGCTGCGACCGCGGCCGACGACGTGCGGATCGCACTGGCCGAGCCCACAGGCACGGCACGGCTGCTGCTCTGGCTGCCGTTCGCAGGGCTGCTGCTCGGGTTCGCCCTCGGCTTCGACACGATCGGCGTGCTGGTGACGAACCCGTTCGGCGCGGGGTGCGTGATCGCCGGAGTGCTGCTGGTGCTGGCGGCGCGGGGCTGGACGGCCGCGCTCGTGCGGCGCGCCCAGCCGGTCGCCGGCACACCCGGGATGCACGCCGAGCTGATGTCGGTCGCGCTCGCCGGCGGGGCGGCCATCCCGCGGGCGCTGCAGCTCGTTGAGCGCAGCCCCGCCTCGCTCGGCGACGACGCCGACCGCACCGCCTCCGTGCTGGAGCTGTCCCGCTCGGCCGGAGTGCCCGCCGGAGAACTGCTGCGGGCGTCCGCCGCCCAGCAGCGGCATGAGGCACGCGTGCAGGGCCGGCTGCGGGCCGCGCGACTGTCGTCGCGGCTGCTGCTGCCC
>JAITUD010000376.1 GCA_031286555.1 Microbacterium sp.
TCGGCCGCCCGGTAGGCGAGAAGGCGGTGCCCGCGGGAGGACAGATGGACGAGATCCTCGCCCCAGTTCCGGCGCTCGCCGAGGTGCGGAAGCAGGTCGGTGTCGAGGAGCGTCGCTCCGGTGCGCGCCGCGATCCCGGCCAGTTCGTCGGCGAAGGCCGCGAACCGTCGCCGGAGCAGCACAGCCTCCCGTCGGCGAGGAAGGAAGGGCGTCACCAGCAGCACCTCGGCGCCGTCTGCACGCAGCTGGGCGACTCCTGCCTCCAGCTCGGCCGCCATCCGGCGGACGTCCGGCCTTGGCTTGACAAGATCGTTCGCACCCACGAGGACCGAGACGAGATCGGGGCGAAGCTCGCGGGCGCGTCGCAGTTGCGCGCCGCAGACGTCGGACACACGGAGCGACCGGAGCGCCAGGTTCGCATAGCTCAGCCCGTCGTCGGCGGCCAGCAGCAGAGCGAGCCGATCCGCCCAGCCGCGGAGGGTGCCGTCCGGTGCCGGGTCGCACAGCCCCTCCGTGAGCGAGTCACCGAGCGCGACGTAGCGCCGGCGGATGCCTGCACGCGACTGCGGCAGCTCGGGCCGGCGCGCCCGCACCGCCACGGATGCCCCGTCGACGCGGTGCAGGGCCCTGGCGTCGTCGAGATGCCCGAGCAGCTGGTCGCACACCGCCGACCAGGTTCGCCCCTGCACGGCCTCGCGGCCCGCGCGCCCGAACGCGCGGCGCTTGCGCGCATCGCCCGTGAGATCGGCGACCCGCATCCGCAGGTCCCCGAGGTCTCCCGGTCGGTACAGCCAGCCGTCCACGCCCATCCGCACGAGGTCGAGCGGACCGCCACGGCCGGTCGCCACGACCGGCACGCCGCTGGCGTGCGCCTCCTGCAGCGTCTGGCCGAAGGTCTCGCTCTCGCCGGGGTGCACGAACACGTCGAAGGATGCCACGGCGGCCGCGAGCTCCTCCCCCGCCAGATGTCCGAGGAACTCCGCGTGCGGGAGAAGGGCCTCCAGCCGTGGGCGCGACGGCCCGTCGCCGACGATGACCAGCCGGACGCCGGGCAGGCCGTCGAGCGCACGCAGGTCCTCGACCTGCTTCTCGGGGGCGAGCCGACCGACGTAGCCGACCACGACCCGATCGGTGCGTCTCCGCCCGGCGCCGCGGTGACGACCGGGGTGGAACAGCTCGACGTCCACCCCTCGGCCCCAGCGCCGCATCCGGTCGACGCCGAGACGGGCGAGGTGGTCCTCGGAATCGGCCGACGGCACGAGCGTCATCGTCGCCCTGCGATGGAGCCGTCGGATGTGCTGCTCGGCCAGAGCCGACGACATCGCCACACCGTAGCGCGCAGCGTATGCGGCGACGTCGGTCTGGTACGCGGCGACGACGGGGAGCCCGAGTCTTCCCGCCGCGAGCACGCCACTCCATCCCAGCGCGAAGGGGGACGCGAGGTGGACGACATCGGGATCGAAGCTCTCGAGGGCGGAGGCGATCCGGCCCGTGCCGGATGCACCGACCCGGACGCTCCGGTAGCCGGGCAGGGCGAGCGACGGAACCGACACGACCTCGGCGGCGCCGACGACCGCGGGGAGCTCACGGTCCGCAGGGGCGATCACGCGAGCCTCGTGACCGGTGCGCTCGAGGTGCCTGAGGATCTGCAGCACGGATCCGGTCACCCCGTTCATGTGCGGCAGGAAGGATTCGGTCACGATCGCGACTCTCACGCCACCAGGATGGGCGGCCTCCCCCGCGATGCGGGTCGGCACCGCTGGGCGAACACCGAGTGTTCATCTGTCGCACGGATGCCGATCACCGGCTATCCCCCGGTCGGTTCCCGTTCATCCCGATGCGGGAGGGTCGGCGGGTGATCCCGGATGCGCTGTCCGCCCTCCTCACCGGCCCCTGGGGACTGCTGCTCATGGCAGCCCTCGTGATCGGCGATGCGTTCACCGTCGTGATCCCGGGCGAGATCGCCGTCACCGCGGTGGGCGCGCTCGCCGTGCAGACCGGCCACCCGCCGCTGTGGGTCGTGATCGCCGTCGCCGCTGTCAGCGCCCTGATCGGCGACGCCTCGTGCTACCTGATCGGACGCAGGGTCGGCACCGAGCGGTGGCGATGGATGCGGCACCCACGGGTGCGCGCCGCCGTGGCAGGTGCACGTCGACGGCTGGATCGCGGCACCGCGACGGTGCTGTTCACGGCACGGTTCATCCCTTTCGCACGGCTGGCCGTGAATCTCGTCGCCGGCGCGGCGCACACTCCTCCGCTCCGGTATCTGACCCTGGCCGCCGTCGCTGCCACGGGCTGGGCCGCCTACCAGGCGGCTCTGGGCGCAGCGATCGCCCTGCTGCTGCCCGGCGGCCCCGTCGTGACCCTGCTCGTCTCCGCCGGGGCCGCCGTCGGACTCGGCCTGCTCATCGACGTCGCGGTCTCGCGTGCGCGCTCTTCCTCACGGTCCCGCCGTTGATCCGCCGTGCGGGTTAGGCTGGCGCCATGAGTACCGAAGGCAGAGACGCCGCGTCCGAAGAGATGAAGCGCAAGTTCAAAGAGGCGCTCGACAAGAAGAATGCGCGAGGACGCTCAGGGCAGGCACACCTCGACGGAGACTCCGCCGTGCACGCCACCAATGCCCCGCAGATGAAGCGCGAGTTCCGCCGCAAGAGCGGCTGAGCGAAGATCAGCACAGGAGCACGCTCATGACAGACAAGAAGCCCCAGGGGCCCGACGACGAGAAGGATGCCCTTCGCGACGACGAGGCCTTCGAGACGGCGCAGACCGAGGCCGAGCAGCAGCTCGAGATCCGTCGGGGTCTCGGCGCCGAGGCGTTCGAGGGCGGCATCGAGGGCTGAGTCCCTCACCGCACGGAGGTGCTGCGGGTCAGCGGATCCGCAGCACCGCCGGCACTCGCAGCGCGACCGCTCCCACCGAGAGCACGAGCAGCACCGCCGCCCAGAAGGTCACCGGCGCGACGCCGAAGGTCTGGGCGAGCACACCCAGCAGCAGTGAGCCGATCGGGATCATCCCGATCGCGAGCTCCTGCAGTCCGAGCACGCGGCCGTGCAGCGGCTTGTCGGTGACGATGAGCAGCAGCGTGGTCTGCAGCACCCCGAAGGCGGCGCTGGCGAATCCGGCCATCGCGAGCACCACGAATCCGGCCGGTGCCGACGTGAGCAGCGCGAAGACCGCCCACAGCGCACCCCAGGTCATGGTGCCGAACACGAACAGCGCGCCCTTGTTGCGGAAGTCGCCGAGGGCTGCGATGACCACCGAGCCGACCAGTCCGCCGATGCCCGAACTGGCGAGCATGATGCCCAGCCCGTCGGCGTCCAGTCCGAAGCGCTGGTCCGCGAACACCGGCATGAAGGACTGGTAGATCGGCCACAGGAACGTGTTGGCGACCACGGTCACCAGGAGCACGCCGATGGCGAGCCGGTTGCGGCCGATCAGGCGGAAGCCGCTGACAAGCATCCGCAGCACCGGCTCGGGCTCTGCGTGCGCGACGTGCGGGATGCGGCGCAGCGGGACGAGCAGGGCGAAGGAGATGGCATACCACGCAGTGGACACCCACAGCGCAGCAGGCGCTCCGAGTCCGGCGATCATCGCGCCGCCGATCGCCGGCCCGACCACCTGCGTCATGTTCATGGCCAGGGAGTTCAGCGCATTGGCGTTGGACAGGTTCGCGGGGCCGACCAGCTCGAGCGCCAGCGAGGCGCGGGCGGTCTGGGACGGCGACTGGGCCAGGCCGATGGCAAGTCCCCCGGCCACCAGCGCCCAGTACGACAGCATCCCGACGGATGCGAGGAACGAGACGACGGCGATCGACACTGTCGCCCAGCCGCAGGCCATCAGCAGCAGGCGCACCTTGTCGAACCTGTCGGTGAGCGCGCCGGCGATCGGGCCGAGGAGCAGCGGGGCGAGCCGCACGGCGGTGAACAGGGCGACGAGGAACTCCGAGCCGGTCATCTCGAAGGCCATCCAGCCCAGCACGAGCGTCTGCGTCCAGACCCCGCCGAAGAAGAACAGATTCGAGGTCCACAGCAGCTGGAAGTCGCGATTGCCCCGCAGAGAGGAGACCGCCGTGCCGAGGCCGATCCGCTGAGTGGGGCGGGTATCGGCTTCGGTCACGACGGTCTCCTTCAGTCAGTCCAGACTGAATGGTATACCATTCTGAATCACTCCCCGGCGAGGCCTCCGAGCAGGTGCCCGAACGAGCGACCCTTGCCGAGATAGGTCTCAGGGTCGAACGGGTCGGCATCCGATGCGGGCTCGCGGCGGGCGATCGCCTCGGCCAGCTCACGCGCCCCGCGCTCGACGCGGGCACTGAGCGGCGCGACGTCGTCGGCGTTCGCACCCCAGTCGCTGGACGCCGCGAAGACACCGGTCGAGACGGGCTCGGCGTGCAGGTAGGTGAACAGCGGCCTGATGGCGTAGTCCACCGCGAGCGAGTGCCTGGCCGTGCCGGCGTTCGCGCCGATCAGCACCGGCTTGCCGGAGAGCGCGTCCGGGTCGAGCACGTCGATGAACGACTTGAACAGCCCGGAGTAGCTCGTCGAGAAGATCGGCGTCACGGCGATCAGCGCATCGGCCGAGACGACGGTGTTGATCGCGGTCTCGAGCGCCGGCGGCGCGAAGCCGGTCAGCAGGTTGTTCGTGATGTCGTGCGCCAGGTCACGCAGCTCGATCACGTCGACGGTCACGGGGATGTCCTGCTCGCGGAGGACCTTCACGGTCTCCGCGGCCAGCCGATCGGCCAGCATCCGCGTCGAGGAGGGGTTCGACAGTCCGGCCGAGATCACGGCGAGACGACGCTCGGTCATCTCAGGCTCCCTTCGTCGCTGCGGCGCCGAACGCCGAGCCGGTCGGGACGGCGCCGCCGTCCTGGTAGGGCGATCCGGCGGTGAGGTTGTCGCCGCGGTTCGCACCGGGGCGCGCCTCGCGCGCCGGGCCGTCGCCGTAGACCGCCTTGACGCGGGCGGCGTGCGTGGGGGCGTCCGGCACATTCGCCGGGCGGTCCTTCGCGAGTTCCTTGCGCAGCACCGGGACGACCTCGCTGCCGAGCAGGTCGATCTGCTCCAGCACCGTCTTCAGGGGCAGGCCGGCGTGGTCCATCAGGAACA
>JAITUD010000384.1 GCA_031286555.1 Microbacterium sp.
ATCCGGGGCGGCGTGAGGTCGTGCTCGGTGAGCACCTGGATCGCGCCGACGCCGATGAGGTTGTTGCCGGCGACCACGGCATCGGGTGGCTCGGGCAGCGCCAGCAGCTCCTCCATCACCGCGCGGCCGCCGTCGACGCGGAACGACGAGAAGCGCAGCAGGTCCTCGGGAACGGCGACACCGGCGTTCCGATGCGCGAGCCGCCACCCCTCGGCACGATCCGCGGAGGTCTCGATGTTCTCCGGTCCGCCGATGTACGCGACGCGGCGGTGCGTCTCTAGCAGGTGCGCGGTGGCCTGGCGTCCAGCATCCCGGTTCGCCATGACCACGCCGTCGATGTCGTACCCGGTGCTGCGGTCGACCGCGACGACCGGGCGCCCCGTGGCGAGGATCGCGTCGAGGCTTGTGTGGTCGGAGGCGGCGGCCAGGATCACGCCCGACATGTTCTCCGCCATCGCGATGCGGAGATAGGTCGACTCCTTCTCGATCTGCGCGTCCGAGTTGCACAGCACGACCGAGTACCCGGCCTCGCTCGCGACATCCTCGACGCCACGCGCCATCTCGGTGAAGTAGGGGTTCTCGATGTCGGGGATGACGAGGGCGATGACCTCGGAGCTCTGCCTGCGCAGCGTGCGCGCGGCGCGGTTCGGGGTGAAGTTCAGCTGCTTGGCGGCGCTGCGCACCGCGGTGACCTTGGAATCGGACACCCCCGCGCCGTTGAACACGCGCGAAACCGTCGCCGGGGACACCCCGGCGAGCTGCGCGACGTCGTAGATCGTGGACACGGCTCCCCCATGACTTGTACTGTCAGCACACAATATCGCGTTGAAATCGATTGCAACAGGCCGGCCGAATCGGTACTGTGGCGAACATCCCAACCGTCGACACGAGGATGTGCACGCATGCCCGACCTGAACTCGATCTCCGCGCTCCGCCGGGTGCAGACCCGTTCGATCTCCCCGGAGAACTTCGACGGCGCCGTCGGCGGCGGCGGGCGGGCCACCGACGGAACCGGCGCGGACTGCGCGCGGGACCTCGGCCCCGGCTGGAAGATCTCTCCCAGCGTCGACATCAAGGCCGGAGAGACCTTCGAACTGGCATCCATCACCGGCGCCGGCAAGATCACGCACATCTGGATCACCACGCACACCGACAACTGGCGAACCCTCATCCTGCGCGCGTTCTGGGACGGCGCCGAGGAGCCGGCCGTCGAGGTGCCCTACGGCGACTTCTTCTGCAACGGCTGGGGCGTGTTCGCGCAGGTGAACTCGCAGGCGATCGCGGCCAACCCACACGGCGGCTTCAACTCGTACTGGCCGATGCCGTTCCGTGACGGCGCACGCCTCACCGTCGAGAACACCTCGACGGTCGACGTGCGCGTCTACTACCAGGTCACCTACGAGACCGGCGGCGACCACTCGAACGACGGCTACTTCCACGCGCAATGGCGCCGGTCGAACCCGCTGGAGGAGCTCACCCCGCACGTGATCCTCGAGGGCATCGAGGGCCAGGGGCAGTACGTCGGAACCTATATCGCCTGGGGCGTAAACTCCAACGGCTGGTGGGGCGAGGGCGAGATCAAGTTCTACCTCGACGACGATGACGAGTACCCCACGATCTGCGGCACCGGCACCGAGGACTACTTCGGCGGCGCGTGGAACTTCGACATCCCCGGCCAGGGATACACGGCGTTCTCGACTCCCTACCTCGGAATGCCGCAGGTGATCCGCCCCGACGGACTGTACGTCAGCCAGCAGCGCTTCGGCATGTACCGCTGGCATCTGCAGGACCCGATCCACTTCGCCACCGGCATCCCGAAGGTCGACATCCAGGCGCTCGGCTGGCGCAGCGGCTGGCGCTACCTGCCGCTGCGCGACGACATCGCGTCGACCGCGATGTTCTATCTGGACCGCCCGACGGCGCGACGGCCGAAGACCCCCAGCGCGGACGACATGGAGGTGCACCTAGGATCCGCTCCGGTTCCCGACATCGGTGCGACGCCTCCGCGGGAGCCGCAGTCATGACGCACGCGACCTACCCCTCCCTCGCCGGACGGCTCGTCGTCGTCACCGGCGGCGGGCGCGGGATCGGACTCGAGACCGTGCGCCGATTCCTCGAGCAGGGATGCCGCGTGGTGGTGCTCGACCTGGCGATGACCTCGGACGACGTGGATGCCGAGTTCGTGCAGGTCGATGTGACGGATGCCGCGGCCGTGGCATCCGTCGCATCCGACATCGCCGCCCGTCTCGGAGCCCCCGATGTGGTGCTGAACGCCGCCGGGATCGTGCGCTCGGCCGCCGCGGAGGACATGTCGGCGGAAGACTGGCGGCGGGTGGTCGACATCGACCTGAACGGAACCTTCTACGTCTGCCAGGCCTTCGGGCGGCTGATGCTCGAGGCCGGCCGCGGCTCGATCGTGAACATCGCTTCGATGAGCGGCTCGATCAGCAACTTCCCGCAGAAGCAGTCGAGCTACAACGCCGCGAAGGCCGGCGTCGTGCACCTCACGAAGACGCTGGCCGGCGAGTGGGCCGACCGCGGTGTGCGGGTGAACTCCGTGTCGCCCGGATACATCGCGACCGATCTGACCGCACAGGTGCTGGCCGACGATCCCGCGCTCGGCGAGACCTGGCGCGAGCGCACCCCGATGGGCCGGCTCGGCACGCCCGACGAGGTCGCGTCGGTGATCCTCTTCCTGGCCTCCGACGAGTCGAGCTTCATGACCGGGTCGGACGTCATCGCCGACGGCGGCTACACGGTCTGGTGATGACCACTTCGCTGCCCACGACGCTTCCCGGCGTGACGATCCGTCCGCTCGGCGGCGCGGACGCGGCGGAACTGCACACGCTGATCACCGCGAATCGTGACCATCTCACGCGCAATGGGGACTTTGGCGATCTCGTCGCCGAGGATCGCAGCGGCATCGAGAAGATGTTGCGACGCGACGACGTCGCAGGATTCTTGTTCGGCGTCTTCGACGGGGATCGGCTCGCTGGTGTCGTGAGCCTCGTACCGGTCGCGCCGCCGAAGTACGGCTGCGGCTACTGGCTTGCCGCGTCGGCCACCGGTCATGGCCTGGCCACCGAGGCGCTGCGGTCCCTGGTCATGTACGCGCGGGACGCCTGGGTCGCTACCGACATCTTTGCCGGTGTCACGCACGGCAATGCCTCGAGCATCGCTGTGCTCGAACGGGTCGGATTCACGAGATCCGAGGAATTCGAGACCTACTCACGGTTCCATCTGTCGCTGGACCGCAGGGTGACGTGATGAACGGTCGCGCGGGTCGGCGAGGTGCGGCAGCGGCAGGGCTCCTGACTGTGGCCGTCCTCGTCGCGGGCTGCGCATTCTCATCCGAGCCGATCACCTCCGCATCGGTGGCGGATGCCCCGACCGCGATCGGTATCTCGGACGGCGATCTGTGGCCGAACTGCTGGTCGGGCGACGGCGCGCTGTACGCCGCGAACGGCGACGGCGCGGGGTTCGGCAGCATCACGAGCGACATCGTGATGAACCGGATCGACGGGTCACCGGCGTCCGGCCTGACCGGCGAAGGGCTTGCGACCGGCGACGAACTCGGGCAGGTGTGGACCGCCGAAGAAGGCTACACCCGCAAGCCGACCGGCATGCTGTGCATCGGCGACTCGCTGTATCGGGCGGTGCAGGATCTCGCGCCCGACTTCAACGCGGCCCCGAACGCGACGATCGCGCGCAGCGACGATCACGGGAAGACCTGGTCGTGGAAAACCGACGCGCCGATGTTCGCCGACGGGGCGTTCACGACGATCTGGTTCGCCGACTACGGCAAAGACGCGGAGCGGCGTCCCGAGAAGGAGTACGTCTACGCCTACGGTCTGGACGGCAACTGGCGTGACTCGTTCACCGACACCGTGCCCGATCCGACCGAGCTGTTCCTCGCGCGGGTCCCGGTGAAGTCCGTGCAGGATGCCGCCGCGTGGGAGTTCTACGCCGGCCCTTCGTCGAGCTCAGGGACCGGGGACCCGACGTGGACAGCTGACATCACGAAGAAGAAGCCGGTGCTGGTCGACGATCGCCGTGTGCACGACCTGAGCGTGCTGTCGCAGGGCGGGGTGACCTATCTGCCGAAGCACGACCGCTACGTCTACACCTCCTGGACCGAGTACACCTTCGAGTTCTACGAGGCGCCGCAGCCCTGGGGTCAGTGGAAGACGTTCCTCTCCGAGGACTTCGGCGAATACCCGTGGCAGGAGGACCGGATCGGCGGCTACGGCACGACGATCCCGTCGAAGTTCATCGCTGAGGACGAGAAGACGATGTGGGTGCAGTCCAACGTGTGCCCGTGCGCGCCGGCGGGCGTGAGCTCGTACTGGTTCGGGCTGAGGGAGATGACGCTCGGTGATGGCTGACGCACACCCGATCGTGGACGGGGTGCCGGTGAATCCGGCATCCGCTCCGCTGCGACTGCGGATCGCGCACGTCGATCAGGCGAACACGGTGCTCACCGCGAGCGACGGCGACCTCTGGCCCTCAGCCTGGGCGTCCGACGGCGCGCTCTATGCCGCCGCCGGCGACGGCACCGGCTTCGCCAAGCACGGCTGGAGCGACATCCTGGTGAACCGCATCGGCGGGATGCCGCGGACCGGTCTGACCGGCGAGCGCCTTGCGGACGGCGACGCCGTCGCACCGATCTGGGATCGCGAGCGCTTCAACCGCAAGCCGACCGGCATGGTGTGCGTGCGCCAGGGCGACCACGACGTGCTGTTCCTCGCCGTGCAGGACCTGCGCTGCGGGGATTCGCCCGACACCTTCAATGAGGCGCACGCCGCGACCGTCGTCCGCAGCGATGACCTCGGCCGCACCTGGACCTGGCCCGATGAGCCGATGTTCCGCGACCACGTCTTCACGACGGTTATGTTCCTCGATCTGGGGCAGGCGAACGGGGGCTCGTCGTGGGTGTACGCCTACGGGACCGACGGCAATTGGCGCACCTCGTTCTCGAAGCGGGTACCCGACCCGACAGAGCTCTTCCTCGGGCGAGTGCCGGCCGACCGGGTGCAGGACATCGATGCGTGGGAGTTCTACGCCGGTGATGCGGGGTGGACCGCGGACATCGCGCAGAAGCGTCCCGTGCTCGTGGACGAGCGGCGGTTCTACCCGACCCCCGCCTTCGGCATGAGCGCGCACGACTTCACCTGCATCGCGCAGGGATCGGTGGTGTGGAACCCCGGTCTCGGCCGCTATCTGTACTCCACCTGGAGCGAGTACACCTTCGAGTTCTTCGAGGCTCCGGCGCCGTGGGGCCCGTGGCGGCTGCTGCACAGCCACGACTTCGGGCACTTCCCCTGGCATGGTCCGCGGTCGCCGTTGGCGAAGCACGGCGGCTACGCGCCGACGATCCCTTCGAAGTACATCTCGCCCGACGGCACCGAGATGTGGCTGCAGAGCAACTGGTTCGTGCCCGCGTCGTCGCGCGGCGGACGCGCATACTGCTTCGGGCTGCGGCGGGTGCGGTTCGATCCGGGGTCGGATGCCGCGGTGCCGGCAGCCGGGAATCTGGCGGTGGACGGGTCGCCGCTGGTGTCCCGGGTGCGCGAGGGGCAGGAATGCGTGCTGAACGACGGCGACCGGACGATCGCGGAGGATTCCGCCTTCGGCCCCGGCACCGGAGAGGATGTCTGGGGCTACGAGTGGGCCGCGCCGCGGCGGATGTCCCGCCTCGTGTACGCACCGGGACCGCAGGACTCGCTGGGCGGCTGGTTCGCCTCGGCGCCCCGCGTCGAGATGCGGGTCGACGGCGAATGGTCCGCCGTGGACGCCACGGTGTCACCGCCGTACCCGACCGACTTCACCGCCCTCGAGTACGACGAGTACGTCTTCGACTTCCCGCCCGTCGTCGCCGACGGCATCCGCCTGATCGGCGAACCGGGCGGCCCGATGCGCTTCACCTCGATCTCCGAGCTGGAGGTCTGGGCCTGACAGGACGTCGCCGACCGGCGACTCGAGAAAGGAATGGCAATGACGCCCCTGAAGAAGGTTCTGGCTGGTGCCGCAGCGGCATCCCTCGCCGTCGTCGCCCTTGCGGCGGCATCGGCGCCGCCACCGGCAGAGGCGACCACGGCTCGCACCCCGTCCACCGTCGTCGAGAAACTCACCGGCCCGGACGCCCCGAACAACACCTGGGGCCGCTGGGACATCAAGGCCACCGACCTCGGCATCATGTGGGACGACGGCAGCGGTCACGTGCTCACGGCTTTCGGTGACACGTTCGGCAACTCGTGGACCGGCCCCGGCGGTGGTGCACCGCCCAACGGCAACTGGCGCAGCAACGTGCTGGTGCGCTCCTCCGACACCGAACTCGCCGACGGGATGCTGTTCGACTGGGCCGCGCAGGGACCGGACGGGTACGCCCGGCAGATCATCCCGTCGAAGAAGGTCGACGGCGACGAGATCACCACGATCCCCACCACCGGGATCTCGGTCGGCAAGCGGCAGTACCTCGGGTTCATGTCGGTGCGGCAGTGGGGTCCGCCGGGAGTCTGGGACACGAACCACGCCGGCATCGCCTACTCCGACGACGGCGGCAGCACGTGGAAGGTCTCGGACACCCAGTGGGAGAACCCTTCAGGGGTTGACCCGTTCCAGATGCAGGCCTGGGTGCGCAAGGGCGGGACGATCTACGTGTTCGGCACGCAGAACGGCCGCAACGGTCCGGCATCCGTCGCCAAGGTGCCCGCGACGAAACTGCTCGACAAGACGGCGTACCGGTACTGGGATGGCGCATCGTGGAGCAAGGACGAGGCGGACGCCGAGCCGGTGATGGACGCCCCGATGAGCGAGATGTCGGTGCAGTGGGACGAGTACAGCGGGCGCTTCCTGATGATGTCGCTCGTCGGCGAGGACATCGTCATGCGCACCGCCCTCGCGCCTGAAGGACCGTGGACTCCGGCCCAGACGGTGGCGAGCTCGACCGACTATCCCGCGCTGTACGGCGGGTACTTCCACCCGTGGAACAAGGACGGCGAGATCTACTTCACGATGTCGCAGTGGAACCCGTACAACGCGTACCTGATGCATCTGCGCATCGACCGCCAGGGCAACATCATCGATCCGAACCTCGTCACCGATGCGAGCTTCGAGCGCTCCGCTGTGCTCGGCGACGGGACCGGCGGCACCTGGGGCGCGAAGCCGAACTCCGGCGTCGACACGGCACCGGCGGCCGGCTTCACCGGTGACAGGCGAGCGTTCGTGCGGTACAACAGCGGATGGCGGGACATCTGGCAGGACGTCGCCGTCGAGCAGCACACGAAGTACCGGGTGACCGGCTTCCTGCGCACCTCGGTGAACAGCGACAACGGGTTCTTCGGTGCCCGCACCGAGGCGGGCGTGCCGATCGGCGAGGTGAACTTCCACTCGGTGGGCGCGTGGACGCGCTTCACAGTGGAGTTCGACAGCGGCGACAACGACGCCGTGCAAGTGTTCGGCGGCGTGTGGACGAACAGCGGCGACATCTGGATGCAGCTGGATGACGTGTCGCTGACGAAGGTGCGCTGATCATCGGTCGAGTCGCCGGGACGGCCGGGCCATCATGGCGCGGTTGTCCCGGGCGACTCGATGAGCGATCTGTCATCGCTCATGATCAGCGCGCACGACGCGACTTCGCCAGAGATTCCCTCACCCAGCTCTCGATGTGCTCAGCGATCGCCGCGCGGGAGAGCGGACCGACGTCGATGAGGCTCACCGGCCAGCCTGGGTCGTCCGCGGACAGCTGATCCCAGCGCGACCACTCCATCGGCACAGCGCTATCGACACGGATGATCTCCGGCACGTACGTGGGGTCCGCCGCATGGCGTCGGAACCACTCTCCGAACTGCAGATGATGCACGATCGAGTCGGCCGGTTCGCCGCGATGGAGAAGACGCTCCTTCTGCTCGTCCGGTGAGCAGTGCAGCACGCAGATCGCCAGGCCGTCGAGGCGTTCGGCAGAGGGCGCCGCAAGAAGCTCCCCGGGCGGTATCTGCCCGAACAGCACCACGTGCTCCCCGCGTGCCTGTGCATCGATCGCGAACCGCACCCAGTGCTCGACCGCTCCATGCCGCCAAGAGGCATCCGCTCCCTCGGGCACACCGATCGAATCGAACTCGACGCACGTCACCCGCCGCCCGAAGTCGACTCGCCTCAGTGCGTCCAGCGCGGTCGACTTGCCTGTGCCGCTGGCGCCGGTGACGGAGAGGAGCATCCTGTCAGGACCTCTCCCTCAGTGCTTCTGGTCGGCCAGACCCAGGTCGCCGATCGTCTTCTCGATCTTGGCGTTGGCCTCCTTCATCGCGGCGTCGATGTCACCGCCGCGCCTCGCCTTCTCCAGGGCCGTACCCATCGCCAGGCTGACCTGCCAGTCGTAGGTCGGCTCCAGGATCGCGGTCTTGGTGGCCTCGGTCATCACGTCGTAGTACGGGTTGGCGGAGCGACCCGAGTCCTGGGCGAGATCCTCCGCGATCGAGGTCCGAGGAGAGAGCTTGGTGAACTTCGTCCCGGTGAAGTACGCACGCGGCACCGAGGCGCCCTCGGCCAACATCCAGCTGATCGCGGAAGCCGCCTCCTTCACGTGCTTCGACCGCGCGTCGACGCCGATCGTCCAGCCGCCGAGTGTCGAGGTGGTCCGCTTCGGGTCGCCGTCGACGGTCGGCATGGCCGCCACCTGGATGTTCGGCGCCATCTTCGGGTAGTCGGCGAGCAGCGGTCCGATCGCCCACGAACCGCCGGCCATCATGCCGAGCTTGCCCTGACCGAGCGGCGTCACGTCGCTGTACGGCGCCAGAGCCTGCTTCGGGATGATGCCCTGCCCGTACAGGTCCTGGTAGAACTCGAACAGCGGCGTGTAGTCGTCGGTCACCTCGGGCTTCGACCAGTCCTCGCTGATCGGCATGTGCCCGGCGGTGCCGTACTGCGCACCCCACGTCGACCACGACAGCTCGGTCGCGTTCTGGGCGATCTCGAACGGTACGATCTTCTTGTCCGCAGCCTTGAGCTTCTTGCCTGCGGCGATCAGCTCGTCCCAGGTCTTCGGCGGGTCATCGGGGTTCAGCCCGGCCTTCTCGAACAGGTCGGTGCGATAGTAGAGCAGCGCGCTGGGCTCGTAGTACAGCGGATACGCGTACTGCTTGCCTTCGACGGTGACGGCGTCGAGGAATCGTGGGTCCAGGTCGTCCCAGCCCGCCTTGTCGATGTACTCGGTGATCGGCGCGAGCTTGCTGTTGCGCGCGTTCATCGGCACCGCCGAGTAGTTCATCGTGTACATGTCGGGCGCGGTGCCGGCAGCCTGCGCGGCCTTCAGCTTCTGGTCCCAGGCGTCACCGGGAACGACCGTCAGCTTCACCGTGATCTTGTCCTGGGACTTGTTGTAGTCGTCCACCGCCTTCTTGAACCAGGCGTTGTCCTCGTTCGAGAACTTGTTCTGCCAGAAGGTGACCGTGATTCCGTCGCCGCCTCCGGCATCCGGGGTCGAGCTTCCGCACGCGGTGATCGCCGTCATCGCCGTGACGATGCCGACCACGATCGTGAGCCTCGTCGCTGCACGCATGGTTTCCCTCTCTGCTCGGGGGACTACTTGAGCCCCGCCATCTTGATGTTGCCGATGATCTGACGCTGGAAGATGAGGAACAGGATCACCACGGGAGCCGCCGCCAGCACGGATCCCGCCATGAGCAGACCCAGCTCGGTGCTGCGCTCCGAGCGGAAGGTCGCCAGGTACTGCTGCACGACGAACCGCTCCGGCGTGGTGATTGTCATGATCGGCCACACGTACGAGTTCCAGTAGGCGAGGAACGCGGTGATTCCCATCACCACGAAAGGCGGCTTCGACAGCGGCAGGAAGATGCGCCAGAAGATGCCGAACCGCCCGCAGCCGTCGAGCATCGCCGCCTCCTCGAGGCTGGCCGGGATGTTCAGATAGAACTGCCGGATGAAGAACACGGATGCCGCAGACGCAGCGCCCGGGATCACCAGCACGGCGAGCGTGTCCAGCATCGACAGCCGGGTCACCACGATGAAGCTGGTCAGCAGGATGGTCATGCCGGGGATGAACATGGTGGTGATGACGATCACCCACATCGTGCGCTTGAAGCGGAAGTCCAGCCGCGCGAACGCGTAGGCGGCGAACGAGTTCACGGTCAGGCTGAGCACGGTGAAGAGCATGGCACCGAGGAACGTCCACATCATCGTCCGCGCGAAGGTGGGGTCGGCGAGGATCTGCGCGTAGTTCTGCCACTTCCACACCTCGGGGAAGAACTGGAACGGCGTCTGGATGACCTCGGTCTTCGATTTGAATCCGGCGATCACCATCCATGCCAGCGGGAACAGCGCGGCGAGGATGAACACCGCACCCGTGATCCCCTTGAAGATCAGCGTGACCCAGCCGCCGGCGGTCTTCGGCATCCGAGTCCTGCGCGGCTCCTGGCCGGCGAGCACGATCCGGGTGGTCTCGCCCTGCATGACGGCCATCAGTCGACCAGCCTCTCCGAGTTGACGAACTTGAACACGAGCGCGGACACCGATCCGAGCACGACGAACAGCAGCAGCGCCGCGGCGATCGAGTACCCGACGTTGATGTCGTTGCGGAAGTGGTTGAAGATGAACAGGTTCGGCAGGGTGGTCGAGTCCAACGGCCCTCCCTGGGTCATCACCAGGGGCAGTTCGAACTGTTGGATGGCCGCGACGAATCCGGTCACGAGCAGGTAGAGGAACACGTTCTTCATCTGCGGAATCGTGATGTACCTCGTCTTCTGCCACCAGCCGGCGCCTTCCATGGCGGCCGCCTCGTAGTACTCGGTGGGGATGTCGACCATCGCCGCCACCATGATCAGTGAGGTGAGCCCCATGCCGAGCCAGACGGCCGGGACGGCGACCGCGAACAGCGCCCATGCCGGATCACCCAGCCACGCCGTCGGGTCGATGCCGAACAGTCCCAGGAACGCGTTGAGCAGACCGCCGGAGTAGTCGTAGATGAGAACGAAGATGATCGACGCGATCACGGACGAGATGATCGTCGGAATGTAGATGCTCACCTTGAGGATGCCGGCGAACCTCTTCGAGACGCTGACGACCAAGCTCGAGAACAGGTACGCGAGGATGAGCATCGGCGGGACGGTCATCAGCACGAAGACGAACCCTCGGCCGATCGTCGCGATGAAGAGCGGATCGCTGAGCACGTCGGCGAAGTTCTTCCAGCCGACGAACACGGGATCCTTGTAGAAGCTCCAGTCCTGGAAGGACAGGTACCCCGCGTAGATGGCCGGCCAGATCACGAAGATGGCCAGCAGGATCACCACCGGCGCCAGCATCAGGAAGGCGAGCTTCGTGTCCCGGTACTGATAGCGGTCGTGTCGCAGGCGCTGCTGCTTGCGATCCTCCTTCACAGCAGTCATGCCTTCGTCCTTCACGGCGGTCGTCATCGTCGGTCCCGTCTCCTGTGCAGTGCATGCCGGTGCTGAGGGCGGTCGGGCCCGCCCTCAGCACCGGTCCCGATCAGTTCTTCGGCGCCTTCTCGGGCAGCTTGTCGCGGTCGATGACCTTCTGGATGGCGGCCTCCGCCGTGGCGATAGCCTTGTCCGGCGACGCTGCGCCCTTCATCACCGACTCCATGGCGGTTCCGACTGCCAGCGAGACGTCCCAGGGGTAGGTGGGCTCAGGGATCGCGGTGGGGGCGATGTCGTCGATGACGACCTGCATGCCGTCGGTGAACGCCCGCCTGGTCGGCTCCGTACCGCGCCCGATCTCGTCGAGG
>JAITUD010000409.1 GCA_031286555.1 Microbacterium sp.
TGGTGCGGTCCGTGTCGGATGGTCGCGCCGGTCCTCGACGAGATCCAGTCCGAGAACCCCGAGAAGATCACCATTCTCAAGCTGAACGTCGACGAGAACCCCGAGCTGGCCATGAAGTACCAGATCACGTCGATCCCGGCGATGAAGGTCTTCCAGGGTGGCGAGGTGAAGACGACGATCATCGGCGCCAAGCCGAAGTTCGCCCTCGAGCAGGATCTGGCCGCGTTCATCGGCTGACCGGCATTCGGCTCCTGAGCTTGACGCAGAAGGCCCGTCCCGTTCGCGGGGCGGGCCTTCTGCGTCATATTCCGGTTGCGGAATGGGATGCGTCAGTGCTTGTCGTAGACGTCGACGGAGGGCAGTCCTCGAGCCGCGCGCGCTCGGTCCATGATCTCCTGGACGATCGCGGTCTTGCCCGCGTTGTAACCGGCGGGATCGCTCGCCGCCTCGATCTTGACGCGCTCATAGCGATGCGCGTCTTCGGGGTGCTCCCTCAGCCAGTCCCGGAACACGCGCTGGTGCGCGTGCTCCCACTGGTCGGGGGCGAAGAAGTGGGCGATGCGGGTGCGCACGCCGTCCGACTCGAACACCATCACCCGGTGCGACCGCACACGGCTGCCGACTCGCCAGCCGGCAGCCTCCAGCGCTGGACGATGGCGCTCGAAGTCGCCCTCGCCGCAGAGCCGCACGGCGACATCGATGATCGGCTTCGCCCGGATGCCCGGAATCGCGGTCGATCCGATGTGCTCGATCTGCCAATCCGCGTCGCCGGCTCGTCGAAGCTCGTCCGCGATCTCCTCGTACCGGCGCTGCCAGGCGGGATCGTGGGCGACGAGCATCACGGCCGCTGCGAGGTCGAACCGGTGGAGGCCGGACGCATCATCTGCCACACGGTGGTGGAGAGCTGCGGGTATTCGAGGGCGATCCGGTGCAGCACCCCGTTGTTCCAGTCCCGGTCGCGAATGTTCCCGCCGTGCGCCTCGATCCAGTCGGTGCGCAGCAGCAGCACGACGAGTTCATCGGTCGTGGGCAGCTCGCTCATGAACTCCCAGGGATCCTCGCCGAAGCGCAGGCGCTCGTGCACCAGCACCGAGCGCTCGTCAGCGGCCTCGGCTCTCAGCACCTCGAGGCTGGCCCGCCGCGGGAAAGGAAGTTCCACCCCTCAAGCCTAAACGCCAGGCACACCCAGCTCCCCCAAAACCTCTCTCCCATGCTTCCCCACAAAGGAGGCCACGAGTTCCCGGAAACTCGAGCGGGGCGAGTCGCTCCCGGAACGAGCATTGGGAGGGCCCGTTGGGCGGAGCGGGCTTGCCCGCTCCGCCCAACGGGAGGGTCCCACTCTGCGAGTGCAGGGAACACCTCCGCCCGCGACCACCCCACTCTGCGAGCGCAGGGGCGACTCGCCCCGCGCCCCGCCCCAGATCAACGAACGGTCGTCCCCACCAACCCGTTCAGCTGCTTGAACTCCAGCGCATAAGCCAGCTTCCCCGGCTTCGCATCCTCATAGGGCTTCGACAGCTTCGCGAACTCGCCGCCCGTCGCGGCCTTCCCGTCGTTCCACTCGTCCAGCGCCCCGAGCTCTCCAGCCGTCAGATCGCCCACGACCGGAGCATCCTTGGGAAGCGCCACCTGTGCCCGCGTCAGCTGCTCGATCGCATCCAGGTAGCTCGCGCTGTCGTCGCGGTCCCAGCCGGTCAGGTCGACGGCACCCGAGTCGCGTACCCAGTCCGCCCAGTAGAACTCCTGGAACGGCACCGAGCCGGCGGTGTATCCGATGTCGCGGCCGAAGTAGAGCAGGCTGCGGAGCTTGTCGTCCTCGAAGTTGTCCAGTCCGACGGAGGTGGGAAGCTGCTTCGGGGTGATCGCGTCGCCCTCGGCATCCTTCAGGTAGGTCCATCCGTTCTGCTGCATCGCCGCCCAGAACTGCGGCTGCCCCATGCCGCTGAGGTTGCCCAGCACGCGCAGGCGCACGTGCAGGTCGGCGCCGCCGTCGGCGAGCTCGTAGAACGAGGTGAGCGTGTGGTGTCCGTCGGTGAGGTAGAGCTTGCCGCCGGGGCCGATGACCACGGTCTTCATGGGAGCGATGCTCTCGGCGGTCTCCTGCCCGAGCGGGATGGTGCAGGTGAAGCTGCTCGGGTCGAGGAGGCTGGCGTCCTTCTCGGCCGTGGCTGCTTCGCCCTGGCCGTTCGCCTCGCACCAATCGTCGAACTTCTTGTTGATCTTGTCCTTGCCCAGCGTGTAGCGGCCGAGCTTGTAGTAGACCTCGTCGTAGCCGAGCGACGGCTGCGTGGGCAGCACGTCACCGATGCGCACATCGAGCAGGTCGCCCGGCTGGGCGCACATGTTCACCGCGCGCGTGCCGTTGCCGGGCGTCGGGCACTTCGGCGCCGCCTGCGCGGCCGGGGTCAGGAAGAACGAGGCACCCGCGACGGCGAGGGCGAGGGCAGCGGTCGTGGCACGACGGACCGCGGGACGTGTGGTGATCGACATGCGCACAGCGTGGCGGATGCCGGTGAACCGGTCGTGAACGTCAGGTTGACGTCAGCGCGTGCCGTACTCCTCCTCGCCGAGCTCGCCGAGGATGCGGTTCAGATCCTGGATCGACGCGAAATCGATCTTGACCTGGCCCTTTCTGGCGCCGAGCGTGACGTGGACGCGAGTGTTGAGGCGGTCACCGAGCTTGCTTCCGACCTCATCGAGGTAGGCGCGCCGTGCGCCGGGCTGCGGCTTGACCGACTTCTCGGCGGTCTCCGGCATGGTCTTCGCGGCCTGCTCGGTGGCACGCACCGAGAGGTCTTCGTTGACGACCTTGTCGGCGAGCCGCTGCATCCGCTCTGCGTCCTCGAGCGAGAGGATCGCGCGGGCGTGACCGGCGGAGAGCACTCCGGCGGCGACGCGCTGCTGCACGGGGACGGGCAGCTTCAGAAGGCGGATGGTGTTGCTCACCTGCGGGCGGGAGCGGCCGATGCGGGTGGCCAGCTCCTCCTGAGTGATGCCGAAGTCTTCGAGCAGCTGCTGGTAGGCGGAGGCTTCTTCGAGGGGGTTCAGCTGCGAACGATGCAGGTTCTCGAGGAGCGCATCGCGCAGCAGGTCTTCATCGGCGGTCTCCCGCAGGATGGCGGGGATCGACTCGAGGCCGGCCTCACGGGCGGCGCGGGTGCGCCGCTCCCCCATGATCAGCTCGTACTCGCCGTCGGCGTTACGGCGGACGACGACCGGCTGCAGGACGCCGAATTCCTTGACGCTGTGCACCAGTTCGGCGAGGTCGTCCTCGTTGAAGTGCGTACGCGGCTGGCGCGGGTTCGGCACGATGTCGAGCGGGTTCACCTGGATGAGACGCACACCGGGCACAGCGCTCAGCTCCGGAGCATCCGTCTCTGCCGGCGTCTCGACGACCGCCTCCGCCGGCTTGGTCTCGTCCGACGGCTTCGGGATCTCGACGACGACGTCGGTCGTCTTGGACCCGCCGGGGAAGAACACATCCACCGGCCGCTCGGCGGCCTGATCAGTCGTGGGGA
>JAITUD010000411.1 GCA_031286555.1 Microbacterium sp.
ATCGAGATGATGCGCGCGGTGCGCATCCCGGATGCTGCGAACCGGGCGGACGACTACCCGTTCCAGTTCTCCGGCGGCATGCGCCAGCGCATCATGATCGCGATGGCTCTGGCGCTCGATCCCGACATCCTCATCGCCGATGAGCCGACCACCGCGCTGGATGCCACGGTGCAGGCGCAGATCCTGGAACTGCTCGGCGAGATCACGCAGGAGCGGAAGATGGCGCTGCTGATGATCACGCACGACCTCGGAGTCGCCGGCCAGCTCGCCGACCGCGCACTGGTGATGTACGCCGGTCGGGTCGCCGAGTCCGGCCCGATCGGCCCCATGTTCGACAATCCCGCCCACCCGTACACGAAGGGTCTGCTCGGCTCGATCCCGAGCGCCGCGCATCGGGGCGGCGACCTGCCCACGATCCAGGGGCTGCCGCCGGACATCGCGCAGCGGCCGCCCGGATGCAGCTTCAACCCGCGCTGCGGCTATGCCACATCCGAGTGCCGCACGGTGCTGCCGCCATTGGATCTCTTCACCCCCGAGCGGGCCGCGGCCTGCCACCACAAGCAGGAGGTGATCGCCGATGTCGCTGTTGGAGCTTGACTCGGTGCGCCGCTTCTACAGGCAGAAGCACACGATGTTCTCGCGTGGCGCGCACGGTCAGGTGCGCGCCGTCGACGGCGTCGACTTCACGGTCGAGGAGGGCGAGACCGTCGGCCTGGTGGGCGAGTCGGGCTGCGGCAAGTCCACGCTCGCCCGCATCATCTGCGGCCTGGAGCCGCCGAGCGAGGGCACGGTGCGTTGGAACGGCGCGGATGTCGGAGCCATGTCGCATGCGGAGCGGAAGAGGCTGCTGCACCGCGAGGTGCAGATGGTGTTCCAGGACCCGCACGCCTCGCTCGACCCGCGTCGCTCGGTCGGCCAGTCCATCGCCGAGGGCATCACCACGCACAGGCTGCTGCCGGCCTCGAAGGTCGAGGCGCGCGTGGGAGAGCTGCTCGCCCAGGTCGGGCTGAACCCCGACCACGCGCATCGCTACCCGCACGAGTTCTCCGGCGGGCAGCTGCAGCGCATCGGCATCGCCAGGGCACTGGCGGTGGAGCCGAAGCTCCTGGTGTGCGATGAGCCGGTCTCGGCGCTGGACATCTCGGTGCGGGCGCAGGTGCTGAATCTGCTGAATCGGCTCAAGCGCGAGCTCGGACTCTCGATCATCTTCATCGCGCACGACCTGGATGTGGTTCAGCACATGTCGGATCGCATCGTGACGATGTATCTCGGAAAAGTGGTCGAGCAGGGCGACTGCGACGACGTGTACGGGGCGACGGCGCATCCGTACACGCGCGCACTGCTCTCCGCCATTCCCCGCAAGCTGGCGCCGAACGAGCGCCTGGAGCGTGTCGTCCTCGAGGGTGACCCGCCCTCGCCGATCGACCCTCCGCCCGGATGCCCGTTCCACACCCGCTGCTACGCGGCGATCGAACGGTGCGCCACCGATGTCCCCGCACTCGAGGCCGTCCCCGGCGGACGACCGGAGCACCGGGCATCCTGCCATCTCGCCGCGCAGATCACCCTGTCCCGCGTCGGCATGGTCTCCACGATCTCTTCCCCCTCCTCCCCATCCGAAAGGAACACCTGATGAAGAGCACCACCAGCCGCATCGCGGTCGGCATCGTCGCCGTCGCGGCGTGCGCGACGATGCTGACCGGATGTCTCGGTCAGTCCTCCGACGCCGGCGAGGGCAAGACGTCCTTCGTCGCCGTCAACAACGGCGAGATCGGGCGCATCACCGGCGCCCAGAACCCCGGCAGCCAGATCGCCATGGCGATTTGCGAGCCGCTGACCGGCATCGAGGAGGACGGCAAGGTCTTCATGCGCGGCGCCGAGTCGCTCGAGAGCGACGACCAGGTGCACTGGACGGTGAAGGTCGCAGACGGTCACACCTTCTCGGACGGCACTCCGATCACCGCGAAGACCTACGTCGACACCTTCAACTTCGTCGGCGCAGGCAAGAACGCGATGCCCTCCAACTACGCCTACGGCCCCATCAAGGGGTACGACGAGCTGAACCCCGCCGAGGGGGAGGCGACCGCGACCGAGCTCTCCGGCATCAAGCTCGTCGACGAGCACACGTTCACCATCGAGACCAAGACGCCGAACAACGACATGCCGTTCATCCTGTCGCAGCTGGCCTTCTGCCCGATGCCGGAGAGCGCGTTCGCCGACCCGGTGGCCTACGACAAGAAGCCGATCGGCAACGGCGTCTACACCCTGGAGAAGCTCGACCCCCAGGTCGAGGCCGTGGTGAAGAAGGACCCGAAGTACAAGGGCTGGGTGCCGAAGGGCGCAGCGGATCAGATCACCTTCCGCGTCTACACCGACACGAACACGGCATACCAGGATGTCGTGGCGGGCAACGCCGACGTGCTGCGCAGCCTGCCGCCGGGGCTGATCGCCCAGGGTCGCAACTCGCTCGGCGACAAGGGCCTCACCGCGATCGACCGCAACACGCTGCAGACCTACTTCACATGGCCGACGTACCTCGACAAGACGTACCCGATCGAGGTGCGTCAGGCGTTCTCGATGATCGTCAACCGTGAGAGCATCTCGAAGGACCTGTTCAAGGACGCCACGGTCCCGGCCACCTCGATGATGCCGAACTCGGTGTCGGCCTACCGTGAGGGAGCCTGCGGTCAGTACTGCACGTTCGACCCCGATGCCGCAAAGGCGCTGATCGCGAAGGCCGGCTTCACGGGAACCATCCCGCTGAACTACTCCTCGGACAACACGACCGACGCCGCGACGGCGCTTGCCGTCTCGAACTCCGCCAAGGAGATCGGGCTGAACGTCGAGCCCAAGCCGGTGCCGGCCGCCGCGCTGTCGGAGACGATCAACACCTACAAGCTGGATGGTCCGGTCATCCAGCTCTGGGGCTCGTCGTTCCCCGCCGCGTCGGAGTGGATCGCCTCGGTGTACGTCGACGCGAACTACCGACTGCAGTACACCGACAAGGTGGGGCAGGCAGCCGTCGATGCGGCGCTCGCCGCGCCGACTCAGCAGGAGGCGGACGCGCTCTGGCAGAAGGCCGAGGACCGCATCCTCGCCGACCAGGTGATCCAGCCGCTGTACCAGCAGGTGATGTACATCGCCCACACCGAGTGCATGACTCCGCACGCGGCGGGTGGTGACATGCAGATCTACCGCACGCAGGTGACCTGCACCAAGTGACCCGCTGACAGCGGTGACGGCGAGGGCCGGGACGGGGCGATCCTCCGTTCCGGCCCTCGATCGCGCTCAGACGGTCAGCGTCGCCATCACGCGCTCGAGGGCCTCGGCCACCAGGCGCACCGACCGCCGGCGGAGGTTCTCCGGGCGGGCCAGCACGTCGATCATGCGGTTGGTGCTGACGCCGCGCAGCGGCTTGCGCACCACCCCGGATACGCCCGCGGCGAGTGAGGTGTAGCGCGGCAGCATCCCGATCACGCCTCCGGAGGCGACGACGGCGGCGACGACGCCGTAGTCGTTGATGCGGTGCACGATCTCGACGGGCCGGTTGGTGACGGCCGAGATCGTGCGCAGCACGTCGTCGGGGGAGTACCCGGTGCGGCTGGTCACCCAGCGCTCGCCCACGACCTGCTCCGGCGTCAGGGTCGCGTGCGCCGCCAGCGGATGCGACGCGCCGAGCGCGACGTCGAGCGGTTCCGTCGCCAGGGGGACGGAGCGGATGCCGCTGCGCGGCCAGGTCGCGCTGTGCTCCATGCGGTGGGCGAGGACCAGGTCGTAGCGGGCGGTGAGCGCCGGGAACTCGCTCTGCGCGACATCCTCGTCGGTGAACCGGATGGTCGGCACGCCCTCTCCGGTGCCGAGCTCGCGCACCAGAGGGCCGAAAAGGGCCTGCGCGGCGCTGAGGAACCCGCTCACCGTGACCACGCCGCCCGGGGCGGCCTCGAAGCGGTCCACGGCGGTGCGCGCCGCGGCCATTGCGTCGAGCGCGGATGCGCCCGCCTCAGCGAGGACCTCGCCGGCCGGGGTGAGCACCAGGGTGCGGCCCTGCTTGCGCGTGAGCGGGGTGGTGAAACCCTGCTGCAGCGCGCTGAGCTGCTGCGAGATTGCGGACGGCGAGACGTGCAGCGCCTCGGCCGCGGCGGTGACGCTGC
>JAITUD010000286.1 GCA_031286555.1 Microbacterium sp.
CCGGTCAGGCGGTCGCGGCGCGCAGCGCGATCTCGATCATGTCGCCGAAGGTCTGCTCGCGCTCCTGCGCAGTGGTCGCCTCGTGCGTGACGAGATGGTCCGAGACAGTGCAGATGCTCAGCGCGCGGCGCTGCCGGTAGGCGGCGAGCGTGTAGAGCGCGCTGGTCTCCATCTCGACGCCGAGTGCGCCGTGCGCGATGAACGGGTCGTTCAGCTCGGGGCGGGTCGTGTAGAACTGGTCGCTCGAGAACAGCAGGCCGACGTGCACGGCGCTCTCCAGCGACATCGATTCGGATGCCTCGACCGCAGCCCGCAGCAGTCTGAAGTCCGCGACCGGGGCGTAGTCGAGCCCGTGGAAGCGCACCCGGTTGATGCCGGAGTCCGTGCAGGCGCCGTTGGCGATGATGATGTCGCGCATGCCGACCCGCTCGGTGAGCCCGCCGCACGATCCGACCCGCACGATGGTCTGCACGTCGTACTGGTCGAACAGTTCGTTGGCGTAGATCGACATCGACGGCTGCCCCATGCCCGAGCCCTGCACCGAGATGCGGTGTCCCTGCCAGGTGCCGGTGAAGCCCAGCATCCCGCGGGTCTGCGAGTACAGCACGGCGTCGTCGAGGAAGTTCTCGGCGATCCACTTGGCCCGCAGCGGGTCTCCGGGGAACAGGACGATGGGGGCGATCTCGCCCGGGGCGGCGGCGATGTGCGGAGTGCTCATGGAGCCAGAGTAGGCCGTAGCCTGGAACCGCGACTGGCGTGGCCGGGTGACCGGCGGGGAGCGTGGAGTACGGCATCGACCGCCTGGGTGCCCATCGGAACGATGGGAGCACACATGCGATACGGGATGAATCCGCACCAGGCCGCCGAGGTCACCGGAGGGCCGAAGGTCGTGAACGGCGAGCCGTCGATGATCAACTACCTCGACGCACTGAACGCGTCGGCGCTGGTGCGCGAGGCGGATGCCGCCACCGGGCTGCCCGCCGCGGCATCCTTCAAGCACGTGTCACCGGCTGGCGCCGCCGTCGCTGGGACGATCGACGACGTGGCATCCGAGACCTGGCGGGTGCCGGATGCCGGCGGGCTGATCTCCGCCTACGTGCGCGCACGCGACGCCGACCCGAAGTCGTCCTTCGGCGATGTGGTGGCGCTCTCGCGACCCGTCGACACGGTGACCGCCGAGTTCCTGCGCAGCGTGATCTGCGACGCCGTGATCGCCCCGGGTTACGAGGAGGGCGCGGTCGCGCTGCTGAGCGAGAAGCGCGGAGGCCGGTTCCTCGTGTTCGAATCGGATGCCGCGGAGCCGCCGCTGCGCGAGCGACGGGAGCTGCTCGGCGCGGTGCTCGAGCAGGACCGGGACGCTGCCGACGTCGCCGCGGCGCTGCCGCAGGACGCGCTCGACGAGCCGGGTCGTCGTGACGCACTGCTGGGCATGGTCGCGGCCCGGTACACCCAGTCGAACTCGGTCGTGCTCGTGCGCGCCGGCGCCGCGATCGGCATCGGCGCCGGGCAGCAGAACCGCGTCGACTGCGTGCGCTTGGCCGGTTCCAAGGCACGGGTGTGGTGGCTGCGCCGGCATCCATTCGTGCGCGAGCTGCCCGAGGTCGCGGGGATGCGGCGCCAGGACCGGCTGAACTGGCAGATCCGCTTCGCGGGCGCCGAGATGACCCGCGCGCCGCGCGCGGAGTTCGCGGGGCTGTTCGGCTCCGAGGCATCCGATCGGTACGCGGATGCCGGATGGCGCGACGCCTGGTGCGAAGGCCTCGACGGGATCACGCTGGTGTCTGACGGCTTCCTGCCGTTCCGCGACAACGTGGACCATGCGGCGGAGTTCGGCGTTTCGACGCTCGTCGAGCCGGGCGGGTCGACGCGCACCGCCGAGGTCGCCGGGGCCGCCGCCGAGCACGGCATCACCCATGTGCAGACAGGGCTGCGGCTGTTCCGACACTGAGTCTCATCGAGAGAGACACCCGATGAAAGCGCAAACATATCGGCGGAATCAGCAAATGAAAGGGAAACTCTTGTCCAGACATCCGATCTCTGTTAGCGTCCTGCGTGATCCCCACCCTCGACGCAATGGAGCAGAAGGATGCGTGTCTCCCGCACTCTCAAACACAGATCACTGGCCGTGCTCAGCGCGGCCGTCATCGTCGGAGCTCTCGTGACGCCCGGTGCGGCGTCGGCCGCTGAGACCGACGACCTCGACATCGCCTTCGGCGGCTCGCTCGTGGGCACCACCGCCTACACGACCGTCGAAGGCGAGACCATGCGCGGCGTCGTGCACCGCACGAACGGCGCCGAGGAGCAGCTCCCCGGCGGCGGAGTGTCGCTCGGCGGCGGCACTCAGGGCATCCGTTTCGACGCCTCCGGGTTCACGCTCGCCGACCCGGGCGCCACGAGCGGCTTCGTCGCCGAGCTGTCGGTCACCCCGCAGACGAGTCAGGACGACATGGCGACGCTCTTCGGCGCCGGTGGCAACCTGTTCGTGCGGCTCGAGGGCGGGCAGCTGGTCTACGGCTTCGACTCGGTCTCCGGCGGATCGTGGACCAAGCACCGTCTGAACGCGGCGGCTCCCGCGGGCGGCACCGGCCACGACCTGTCGGTGCAGTACATCCGCGCCGGCGCGGGCGCCGAGCTGCACCTGGCCATCGACGGCGTCGCGCTCGAGCCCGTGATCTCGTCGGCGCCCGCCGCGATCTCCGCCGAGGCAGCCGCCTCCTTCGGATTCGGCAACGACGTGCACCCTGCGGCCACCGGCCGAGGCTACAAGGGTGACCTGAGCCGCATCCGCGTGGCATCCGGCCTCACCGCCTACGACCCGGCGCAGAACACCTACCAGCCGGCGCCGGTCACGAGGACCGTGCTGAACACCGGATTCTCCGGCACCCTCGACGGCACGACCTACAAGGCCGCAGCCGGAGACGTGCTCGCCGGTGCGCTGGCGATGCGCGGCGGCGCGACGGTCTCATCCGGCGC
>JAITUD010000527.1 GCA_031286555.1 Microbacterium sp.
CCTCTTGCTCCGCGCGCCGGATCGCGGCGCAAGGGACCAGCTTACTAGGAACCGGACCCTGCCGACGATCCGCCCACCCTACTCCCGACCGAGATCGCGGTGTCGGATATTGATCGCGACGCCCGGGATCTGGCCGAGACGACGGCCGAGCTCCTCGGCCATCGCAACCGAGCGGTGCTTGCCGCCGGTGCATCCGATCGCGACCGTGGAATGGCTCTTGTTCTCGCGCTGGTATCCCTCGAGCACCGGCACCAGAGCGGCGGCGTAGGCGTCGAGGAACTCCTGCGCGCCGTCCCGCGAGAGGACGTACTCGCGCACCGGCTCGTCCTGGCCGGTGAGACCGCGCAGGTCGTCGTTCCAGAACGGGTTCGGCAGGAAGCGCATGTCGGCGACGAGGTCGACGTCGGTGGGAAGTCCGTACTTGAAGCCGAAGCTCAGCAGCGTCAGGCGATGCCTCGCCGCACCCTCTTCGGAGAACATCTCGGTCACCTGGGTGGCCAGCTGATGGATGTTCAGGCTCGAGGTGTCGATCACCAGATCGGCCGCCTCGCGGACCATCGCCAGCCGCATCCGCTCGGTGCGGATGCCGTCCAGCAGCGTCCCGTCGCCCTGCAGCGGGTGCGGCCGTCGCACGGCTTCGAAGCGGCGGACCAGCACGTCATCGGAGGCGTCGAGGAAGAGCACCTTCACGCCGGAGCCGCGCGAGCGCAGCGCCCGGGCGACACCCGGGAAGTCGTCGAAGAGGCTGCGGCCCCGCACGTCGACGACGGCGGCGACCTTCGGCAGGTTCGCACCACCCATGCCGGTGAGGTCGAGCAGCGGACGCAGGATCTGCGGCGGCAGGTTGTCGACCACGTACCAGCCGAGGTCCTCGAGCGCATTGGCCGCCGTTGTGCGGCCGGCCCCCGACATGCCGGTGACGATCAGGAACTCACCCTGCTCCTCGACGGTGGCCTCTTCCGCAGTCTCCCCCGCAGTCATTCCGCCCCTTCCCTCAGCATCAAGCTTAGGCGTTTTCCACGGCCCCCTTCGAGAGCCGCGCCTGGATGCTCCGCGCGAGTGCCGGACCGATCCCCGAGACCTCCTGGATCTGCTCCGCATCCGCGGCGCGCAGCTTCGCCACCGAGCCGAAATGCTTCAGCAGAGCCTTGATCCTGGCGTCCCCCAGCCCGGGCACCTCGGAGAGAACGGTCGTGATGTCGCGACGGCGCCTGCGGCGCTGATGCGTGATCGCGAACCGGTGCGCCTCGTCACGGAGCCGCTGCACGAGGTACAGCGCTTCGCTGGTGCGCGGCAGGATGACCGGGAAGTCGTCACCGGGCAGCCAGATCTCCTCGAGTCGCTTCGCGATTCCGCACAGTGCGATCCCCGTCGCGCCGCTGTCGCGCAGCGCCCGCTCCGCCGCCGCGACCTGCGGCTGACCGCCGTCGACGATCAGCAGCTGAGGGCGGTACGCGAAGCGCGGGCGGGACCTCTCCCCCGTGACGGCCTCCGTCGTCGGGTCGGGCTGGGGCTCCGGCGACCGGTCGATGTGCGCGAGACGGCGCATCAGCACCTGGTACATCGAGTCCGTGTCATCCGTCGTCTCGGCGATGTTGAACGAGCGGTACTGATCTTTGCGGGGCAGCCCGTCCTCGAAGACCACCATCGAGGCGACCACATTCGTGCCGCTCAGATGCGAGATGTCGTAGCACTCGATCCGCAGCGGCGCCTCGTCCATGCCGAGCGCCTCCTGCAGGTCGGTGAGGGCCTGCGTGCGCGCGACGTAGTCGCCGGTGCGCTTGGTCTTGTGCCGGATCAGCGCCTGCGTCGCGTTCAGCGTCGCGGTGCGCATCAGCTCGGCGCGCTGACCGCGCTGCGCGACCGCGATCTCGACCTTCCGGCCGCGCTTCTCGCGCAGCCACTCCTCGAGCTCGGCGGCATCGTCGGGCAGCCACGGCACCAGGATGCGGCGCGGGATGTCGGTGGACTCGCCGTAGGCGCGCTGCAGCACCTGGTCGACGAGCTCGGGCCCGGAGATGTCTATCTCCTTGTCGATCGCCGTGGCACGGACACCGCGCACGCGGCCGCCGCGGATCACGAAGTGCTGCACCGCAGCGGACAGCTCGTCCTCGGCGATGCCGAACAGGTCGGCGTCCTCGTCGGCGGCCAGCACCAGTGCGCTCTTGCCCAGCACGGCGTCGATCGAGGCGAGCTTGTCGCGGTACTTCGCAGCGGCCTCGTAGTCCATCGCCGCGGAGGCCTCCCGCATCCGCTTCGTGAGCTCGCGCGTGAAGCGCTCATCGCCGCCCTCCATGAACGCGATGAAGTCGTCGACCATCGCGCGGTGCTCTTCGATGGTGCAGGTCATCGAGCACGGACCGCCGCACCGGCCGATCTGCCCGGGGAAGCACGGCCGGCCGGTCTGCATCGCCTTGCGGTAGCTCGCGTCGCTGCAGGTGCGGATCGGGAACGCCCTGATCATCAGCTCGATCGTGTCGTGCACCGCCCACACCTTCGGGAACGGACCGAAGTACTTCGCCCCCGGGATGCGCCGGTTGCGGGTCACGATCACGCGGGGCGCCTCGTCGGCGAGCGTGATCGCCATGAACGGGTACGACTTGTCGTCCTTGTAGCGCACGTTGAACGGCGGATCGAACTCCTTGATCCACATGTACTCCAGCTGGAGGGAGTCGACGTCGGTCGCGACGACGGTCCACTCCACGGATGCCGCGGTGGTGACCATCCGCCGGGTGCGCTCGTGCAGCGTGCGCAGCGGTGCGAAGTAGTTCGACAGTCGCTGACGCAGGTTCTTCGCCTTGCCGACGTAGAGCACCCGTCCATCCGCATCGCGGAACCGGTACACCCCGGGGTCGGTCGGGATCTCCCCCGTGCGCGGCTTGTACGGAAGGACGTCCGCCATCAGCCGGCCTTGCGCGCGACGCCCCCGAGCCCGAGGACCTCGGCGAGGAACTGGCCGGTGTGGCTGCCCTCGGCGCGAGCGATCTGCTCGGGTGTGCCCGTCGCGATGATCTCGCCGCCGCCGGAGCCGCCCTCGGGGCCGAGGTCGATCACCCAGTCCGCGGACTTGATCACGTCGAGGTTGTGCTCGATGACGATCACGGTGTTGCCCTTGTCGACCAGGCCGTTCAGCACCTCGAGCAGCTTGCGGACGTCTTCGAAGTGCAGACCGGTGGTCGGCTCGTCGAGCACGTAGATCGAGCGGCCGTTGG
>JAITUD010000535.1 GCA_031286555.1 Microbacterium sp.
ACCCGCCGCGCGTCGACGTCGAGACCCGTCGACGGCTCGTCGAGCAGCACCAGCCGCGGTGCGCCGACGAACGCGAGCGCCACCGAGATGCGGCGCCGCTGCCCTCCGGACAGGCCGCCGGTCTGGCGCTTCAGCAGATCTTCGAAACCGAACTGCTCGGCCAGTTCGCCCGTGCCCACCCGCTCGGGGAAGTGACTGCCGACGAGGTCCAGCACCTCGCCGACCCGCAGCGTCTCCGGCAGCGCGGTCTCCTGAGGAGTGCTGCCCAGTCCGATGCGCGACGACGGCTCGCGCGGGTCGCCGCCGAACAGGCGCACCGCGCCGGAGGTCGGCCGGCGCAGCCCCTGCAGCAGCGACAGCAGCGTGGACTTGCCCGCGCCGTTGGGCCCGAGCAGGCCGAGGATCTGCCCCTCCGGGATCTCGAGCGTGACGTCGTCGACGGCGGTGAGTGCGCCGAAGCGATGTGTGACGCGGTCGAAGGATGCCAGTGTCATGTCGTTCCTCCCAGCAGGTCGCGCAGTTGCGCGGTGTAGTCCTCGAAGGCCCGACGGCCCTTCGTGGTGAGTGCGATGTAGGTGACCGGCGTGCGGCCCTTGTGCGTCTTCTCGACGGTGACGTAGTCGGCGTCCTCGAGCTTGCGCAGGTGCGTGGAGAGGTTGCCCGCGGTCATGTCGAGCACCTCCTGCAGCCTCGGGAAGGTGATCTGGTCGTCCTTCTCGAGAGTGGCGAGGGCGGCGACGATGCGCAGCCGCGCCTGGGCGTGGATGACGGGGTCGAGGTCAGGCACGGCCGGCCTCCGAGGCGGCGACGCGGCGACGTGCGACGTGCACCCACCAGGCGGTCCAGGCCGCGACGAGCAGGAACGCCCCTCCCCCGGCGAACGCATAGACCAGGTAGTTCACCGGCGGCGGCAGCAGAGATCCGATCGCCGCCATGGCGACGGACCAGAGACCGAGCACAGCCATCGGATAGGCCCGCCAGATCAGTGCCGACATGATGTACATCACCCCGGCGAAGAAGATGAAGGCGCTCGGGTAGAAGACGGCGAGCAGGTCGGTGTCCATGCCGGCCTGCACCAGTGCCTGGCCGATCACCACCACCGCGAGACTGCCCACCCACCACGTGTTGCCGAAGACGATGCCCACGATCGCGCTGTCGCGCGTGCCACGCAGTCCGCGACCGGAGCGGATACCGAGCACCATCGAGATGAGCCCGGCTGCGATCAGCAGGGCGGCGAATGCGACGCCGGCGAAGAGCGTCGGCTGGCCGTTCTGCGGATGCTGCCCGGCATCCCACCACAGGATCAGGAAGCCCACGAGCCAGGCGACGCCCCAGGCGAACAGGATCCACGGCACGAACCCGGTCATCCGTCCGGTGACCGTGCGCTGCTGGTCCTGCACCAGGGCGAGCATCTGCTCCGGCGACAGGGCGACGTCATCGTCCTCGCGATTCTCGTTGTTCATAAACAACTTTGTACCGCAAACTGGTTTGCATGTCAACGGTTCCGAGATCTCCTCGCCCCGGTTCGGCATACGATGGAGGGCTATGTCTTCGCCCGTCATCGTCTATCCCCCTGAGCTGCCGGTCTCCGCCGCGCGGGGCGAGATCGCCGACGCGATCCGCGACCACCAGGTCGTGATCGTCGCCGGCGCCACCGGATCGGGCAAGACCACCCAGCTTCCGAAGATCTGCCTCGAGCTGGGCCGTGAGCGCATCGCGCACACCCAGCCGCGCCGGCTCGCCGCGCGCACGATCGCGGAGCGCGTCGCCGAAGAGCTGCACGTCGAGCTCGGCGACCTGGTCGGCTACAAGGTGCGCTTCACCGATCAGGTGTCCGACGCGACCCGTATCGCGCTGATGACCGACGGCATCCTGCTCAACGAGATCCACCGCGATCGGCTGCTGCGGCGCTACGACACGATCATCATCGACGAGGCGCACGAGCGCTCCCTCAACGTCGACTTCCTGCTCGGCTATCTGCACCGCATCCTGCCCGAGCGGCCCGACCTGAAGGTGATCATCACCTCGGCGACCATCGACCCGGAGAGCTTCGCCGCGCACTTCGCAGACGCCGCCGGCAAGCCCGCCCCGATCATCGAGGTCTCCGGCCGGACGTACCCGGTGGAGATCCGGTTCCGGCCGCTGGTGGATGAGACCGAAGAGAGCCCCGCGGACCCAGAGCCCGGCGACGAGGTCACCGCGATCGTCGGCGCGCTGCGCGAGCTCGACCGCGAGCCCGCCGGCGACGTGCTGGTGTTCCTGCCCGGCGAGGCCGAGATCCGGGATGCGGCCGAGGCCGTGCGCGCCGCGTACCGCTCGCAGACCGCCCCGGTCGAGGTGCTGCCCTTGTACGGCCGGCTGTCCGCCGCCGAGCAGCACCGCGTCTTCGAGCCCTCGAAGGTGGCCGGCGTGCGCCGCCGCGTCATCCTCGCCACCAACGTCGCCGAGACCAGCCTCACGGTGCCCGGCATCAAATACGTCGTCGACACCGGCACGGCCCGCATCTCGCGATACAGCAACCGCTCGAAGGTGCAGCGCCTGCCGATCGAGGCCGTGTCGCAGGCATCCGCCAATCAGCGCTCCGGCCGCGCCGGCCGCACCAGCGACGGCATCGCGATCAGGCTCTACGGCGAGGACGACTTCGAGAAGCGGCCCGAGTTCACCGAACCCGAGATCCTTCGGACCTCGCTCGCCTCGGTCGTGCTGCAGATGCTCTCGCTCGGATTCGGCGACATCGCCGAGTTCCCGTTCCTCACTCCCCCGGACTCCCGCGGCGTGAAGGCCGCCCTCGATCTGCTCGGCGAGCTGGGCGCGGTCGTCGCCTCCCGCGAAGGTGCGCCCCGGCTGACCCGGATCGGCCGCGACATCGCGCGGATGCCGATGGATCCGCGGTTCGCCCGGATGCTCGTGGAGGCGGCGCGCACCGGAGTGACGCAGGACGTGCTGCCGATCGTCGCGGGACTCTCGATCCAGGACGTGCGCGAGCGGCCGTCGGCGGAGGCGCCGCAGGGCGTCCGGGACGAGGCCGACCGGATGCATGCCCGCTTCGCGGATCCGACCAGCGACTTCCTCACCCTGCTCAATCTCTGGAACCACCTGCGAGAGCAGCAGAAGGAGCTCGGATCGAGCGCGTTCCGGCGGATGTGCCGCAGCGAGCATCTGAATTACGTGCGCGTGCGCGAGTGGTTCGACGTGCACCGGCAGCTGCGGACGCTCGTGAAGAGCCCGGTTCCTGAGCGAGCGAAGTCCCAATCCCCGGTTCCTGAGCGAGCGAAGCGAGACGAAGGACGCTCGACGACCGGCGCGGCGAACGGCGACGCCATCCACCGCGCGATCCTCGCGGGCCTGCTCTCGCAGATCGGCATCCTCGACGAGCGCACCGCCAGCCCGAGCGCGAACAAGAACAAGGACAAGAACGGCAAGCGCCGCATCGCCGAGTA
>JAITUD010000003.1 GCA_031286555.1 Microbacterium sp.
GCCAGCAGCAGCGGCACCGCGATGATGCTCGTGCCGGCGATGTTGATCCCAGGGATGATGCCGGTGATGTTCATGAACAGGATCATGAAGAACATGGTCATCAGGATCGGGAGGAAGCGATCCCCGTCCTTGCGGCCGAGCAGGTCGTGCGCGATGTTGTTGCGCACGAAGCCGAAGCCCATCTCGATCATGCTCTGGAAGCGGCCGGGCACCATCTTGAGGCGGCGCGTTCCGATCAGGAACAGCACCACGACGACGACGGTGGCGAGGATCTGCGCGAGGGTGATGCGCGTGATCGCGAACGGCGTGCCTTCGAACAGCAGAACCGGGGGGAAGAACTCCCAGATCGACGGCGGATGGAACGTCGGATCCTCAGCGGCTGCTGCGATGAAGGTCACGGCTTGAGTCAACGTTGCGGCTCCAGCTTCGTCTGCGCCGATGGGGATCGGAGCGAAGGGGACGGATGAGCGTCACCCGCGATCACGCCGAGGCACATGACTGTTCAGCAATCTCTCAGCGGGGACTTCTACAGCCTAGCAAACTTGTGCGCCGGCTCACGAATCCGATGAGTCCTCGGTGGACTCCGGCAGGGTGACATCACTGACGTTCGGCATCCTGGAGCGGCTCATCACGATGACATCGATGATCAGCGTGACGACGATGCCCGCCACGATCGCGAGGAAGAGCACCTGCGGCTGGATCCACGGCTGGCCGCGCAGCGTGGCGAGCACCACCAGGAAGATCACGAACTTCACCAGCCAGCCGCCGAGCACGGCCCCGAAGAAGATCGGCACGTAGAGGTCGTCGCCGTACCAGCGATTGGCGACCAGGATGCTGATCGCCGTGATGGCCAGGAACACCGCGGACAGCAGCACGCCCACGAGCGCGCTGACCAGCCCTTCCTGCCCCGCGACGGCCCATCCGATCACGGCGCCGAGGACGGCGAGGACTCCGGTGGCGATCGCGCTGAGGATCAGGGTGCGGCGCAGCAGCGGTGTGCTGGTCGGCCTGGCGGGGGTGTTCATGACTTCTCCGTTGTGGGGTGCTTCGGGTGGGACGGGTAGAAGGTGACCACGAGGCACGCGATGACGCCGACGGCACCGAAGACGACGCCGACGAGGTAGCCGCCGGGCCAGTCCTCGCGGGTGGCGATGTACATCAGCAGCACCGCGATCGAGATCACGGCGGTCCAGGCGTAGAAGATCAGCACGGCGTCGCGGTCGCGGTGGCCGAGATCGAGCATCCTGTGGTGCAGGTGCAGGCGGTCCGGCGAGAACGGCGACTTCCCGGCACGCATGCGCCGGAAGACCGCGAGGCCGAAGTCCAGCAGCGGCAGGATCACGATCACCAGCGGCAGCAGGATCGGGATGAACGCGCCCAGCAGCTGAGAGCGGCCGAACTGCTCCGGGTCGAATGCCGTCGGCGGCATCTGTCCGGTGAGCGCGACCGCCGAGGTCGCCATCAGCAACCCGATCACCAGTGCACCGGAGTCGCCCATGAACAGTTTCGCCGGGCTCCAGTTCAACGGCAGGAATCCGAGGCAGGCGCCGATCAGGACGGCGGCCAGGAACGTGGCCAGGTTGAAATAGCTGGAGGCGCCGGAATCACGGGTCAGCGTGTAGGCGTAGATGAAGAACACGCCGTTCGCGATCAGACAGACGCCTGCCACGAGGCCGTCCAGGCCGTCGATGAAGTTGACCGCGTTCATCACCACGACCAGCGCGAGCATGGTCACGCCGATGCTGACCCAGCTGGAGACGAGGATCATCTCGTCGAAGGGGAGCGAGAGGATCTGCAGTCCCCCGCCCACGGTGATGATGCCTGCGGCGAGGAACTGCACACCCAGTTTGATGAACCAGTCCAGGTCCCACAGATCGTCGAGCACGCCGACGACCGCGATCAGCGCGGTGGCCCCGAGCACCGACCACATCGTGCTCGGCGGAATCCACATGATGTCGAAGAACGGGTTCGCCGCGGAGGCGGCGATCGCCGCCACGATGCCGAAGAAGATGGCCACACCGCCCAGTCGTGGTGTGGGCGTGGTGTGCACGTCCCGTTCACGGATGCCGGGGTAGAGCTTGTACTTCAGGCTCAGCTTCCAGACGGCCCAGGACAGCGCGAACGTGATCGCCGCCGTCAGGATGACCGTGAACAGGTACTGCTTCACGCGGCGCCGTCCGGAGCAGCGGGTGTGTCCTCGACGGCCTCCTCCTCAGGCTCCAGCAGATCGCCGAGCACGGCGCCCAGCTGCTTCCTGCTGATCGCGCCGTCGCGCAGGATCCGCACTCGCGGGTTCTCGGCGGACGGGTCGGCCAGAGAGGTGCAGTCGATGATCGTGGACGCGATGCCGTCCGCGCTGAGGCCGCCGTCGAGATACACCGACACGCTGTCGCCGAGCATCTGCTCGGCGTCCGCCGCCGAGATGGCGACGTCCTTGCCGGTGAGGTTCGCGCTCGAGACGGCGAGCGGGCCGGTCTCCTCGAGCAGCTCCAACGCGATCCGGCGATCCGGCATCCGCACCGCGACGGTGCCGAGGGTGTCGCCGAGATCCCACGCCAGTGACGGCTGCGACGGCAGGATGATCGTCAGACCGCCGGGCCAGAACTCGTCGACCAGCTGCTGCACCGGCTCAGGGATGCTCTCGACCAGAGCCGCGAGGGCGGCCTGCCCGGCGACGAGCACGGGCGGCGGCATGTCGCGGCCGCGCCCCTTCGCCTCGAGCAGACGGCGCACCGCCGCCGGCGAGAACGCATCGGCGGCGACGCCGTAGACGGTGTCGGTGGGGAGGACGACGAGCTCGCCCCTGGCAATGGCCTGACGGGCGTGGCGCATACCGGCGAGAAGCTCGGCCTCATCGCTGCAATCGAAGACGGAAGACATGGCGGCCTCAGTCTACGCGGGCGGAGGGCGCCGAACCTGTCGATGCGATGCCGATCCCCGGCATCCGTGTCACGGGCGCAGCGCCGTGGTCGCCCGGTCGCGGCGGGTGAGATCGGGATGCGTCGCGGCCCCGCGCCAGCCGTCGGCGGCGAGGATGCCGCGGATCGCCTCGCCCTGCAGCTCGCCGTGCTCCAGCACCAGCACCCCGCCCGGGCGCAGCAATTCGAGCGCGCGGCGGCTGATCACGCGCACCACGTCAAGTCCGTCCGGTCCGCCGTAGAGCGCCTGAGCCGGGTCGAACAGCCGCACCTCAGGGTCGCGCGGGATCGCGTCGTCCGGCACGTACGGCGGATTCGAGATCACGACGGACACCGTGCCGCGCAACTCCTCGAAGGCCGTGGCGAGATCGCCCTGCACAAGAGTCAGATTCGCGGCATCCGCCGTGTTCCGCGCCGCCCACGTGAATGCGGCGTCCGAGAGCTCGACCGCGAAGATCCTGGCCTGCGGCACCTCGGTGGCCATCGCCATCGCGATCGCCCCACTGCCGGTGCCCAGATCGATGCCGATCGGCTCGGGCTCCGGCACGCCGAGCAGCGCGTCGATCGCGAACTGCACGACCAGCTCGGTCTCGGGCCGGGGCACGAACACTCCCGGCCCGACGGCGAGCTCCAGCTGCCGGAACGGCGCGGTGCCGGTGAGGTGCTGCAGCGGCTCTCTCGCTGCCCTGCGCTCGGTGAGTGCGACCAGCTCCGCGGCATCCTGCTCGGCGACAGAGTCGCCGCGCAGCGCGGCGGCCTGCACTCCCCCGCGGGACTGCCCGAGCACATGGCCGGCGAGCAGTTCCGCATCGACCTGAGGGTCGGGCACACCGGCATCCGCAAGCTGCTGGGCGACGGCGCGCAGCAGCGCGGAGAGGGTGTCTGGCATGGGTTCAAGTCTAGGAGCAGACACATTCCGTCATCGTTCGGGGGCCGAGAAGTAGGCTGGTGCCGCTCTCGCTCCTTGCATCGAAAGGTCGCACCATGTCAGGCATCCACTCCGAGATCACCTCGACGTTCGGCAACACTCCGCTCGTGCGCCTGAACCGGCTCACCGAGGGCCTGGGGGCCACCGTCCTCGTCAAGCTGGAGTCGTTCAATCCGGCCTCGAGCGTGAAGGACCGCATCGGCATCGCGATCGTCGACGCCGCCGAGGCGTCCGGCGAGCGGACGCCCGGTGGCACGATCGTCGAGGCCACCAGCGGCAACACCGGCATCGCCCTCGCCATGGTCGGCGCCGCACGCGGCTACCGCGTGATCCTCACCATGCCGGCATCGATGTCGAAGGAGCGTCGCGTGCTGCTGAAGGCCTACGGCGCGGAGCTCGTGCTGAGTGACCCGACCAAGGGCATGAGCGGCGCGATCGAGGCCCTCCAGGAGATCATCGAGAAGACCCCCGGCGCCGTCTGGGCCCGGCAGTTCGAGAACGCCGCGAACCCGCAGATCCACCGCGAGACCACCGCACAGGAGATCCTGCGCGACACCGACGGGAACGTCGACGTCTTCATCGCGGGCGTCGGCACCGGCGGCACGGTCACCGGCACCGGCCAGGCGCTGAAGGCGGCCAAGCCTGATGTGCAGGTCATCGCCGTCGAGCCGAAGGATTCCCCCCTGCTCTCCGAGGGCCGGATCGGCCCCGCCAAGATCCAGGGCATCGGCCCGAACTTCGTGCCTGCCGTGCTGGATCGCGACGTCATCGACGAGATCCTCACCGCGGAGTTCGACGAGTCCCTCACGACCGCCCGCGCCCTCGCCGCGAAGGAGGGTCTGCTGGTCGGCATCTCCAGCGGCGCCGCCGTCGCGCAGGCGCTGAAGGTCGCGGCGCGCCCCGAGAACGCGGGCAAGACCATCGTCGTGATCGCCCCCGACACCGGCGAGCGCTACATCTCCACCGCGCTGTTCGAGGACCTGCGCGAGGACTGATGCCCCTTCCTGGCATGACATGGGCCGGGCGGATGCGCGAGGACATCGCCGCCGCCCGGCTTCGTGATCCCGCCGCGCGCAGCGCGGTGGAGATCGCCGTCCTCTACCCCGGTCTGCACGCCATCTGGGCGCACCGGGTGAACCACGCACTGTGGAAGCGCGGTCTGCGCTTCCCCGCCCGGCTGGGATCCCAGCTCACCCGCTGGCTCACCGGGATCGAGATCCATCCCGCCGCGGTGATCGGGCGACGCTTCTTCATCGATCACGGCATGGGCGTCGTGATCGGCGAGACGGCCGAGATCGGCGACGACGTCATGCTCTACCACGGGGTGACCCTCGGCGGTCGCACCCGGGATGCCGGCAAGCGGCATCCCACCCTCGAGGACGGCGTGCTCGTCGGGGCCGGCGCGAAGATCCTCGGCCCGATCGTGATCGGCTCGGGCACGGCCATCGGGGCGAACGCCGTGGTGACGAAGGACGCCCCGGCCGATTCGGTGCTCACCGGAGTGCCGGCAAAGGTCCGCTCCCGCGTTCCCGGCGAGAATCTCGCCCACCTGCTCTCCGCTCCCGAATACCTGATCTGAGCTGTGCCTCTGGACGGTATTGACTCGTGGACAATAGGATGCGTCGCAATCGAGCAAGGAGGCTCAGATGGCGACTCCCCAGCCGCGCGCCGCGCGGGATCACCGCGTTCCCCCGTCCAGAATCACCGCCCGTCCGCTCCGCCGACGATGGCTCGCCGCCCTCGCGGCGGCATCCGTCCTCGCCGCCGGAGCCGTCGCCGCTCCGGCGGCGGCCCCACCGGCATCCGCCGCACCGGTCGTCTCTCAGGCCGCAGCGGCGGGCGGATGGTGGGACGCGCCGAACCGCCCCTCCCCCGACGCCGAGCTGAACGTGGCCGGCGCACCGTTCACGGGCACCGTCAAGGGCGAGGTGCGCGGCCTGGTCGACGCCCACACGCACCTGAACTCGAACGAGGGCTTCGGCGGCCGCATGATCTGCGGCGCACCGTTCTCACCGGACGGCATCGCCGCCGCCCTCAAGGACTGCCCCGAGCACTACCCCGACGGACGCCTCGCGATCTTCGAGAGCCTCGTCAGCGGCATCGACCACCACGACCCGGTCGGCTGGCCCACCTTCAAGGACTGGCCGAAGACGGCTTCCATGAGCCACCAGCAGTCCTATTACGCCTGGATCGAGCGCGCGTGGCGCGGCGGCCAGCGCGTGCTGGTGAACGACCTCGTCACCAACGGCGTGATCTGCTCGCTGCCGATCATGCCGAAGGACCGCTCCTGCGACGAGATGACGGCGATCCGGCTCGAGGCGAAGAAGGCGCG
>JAITUD010000012.1 GCA_031286555.1 Microbacterium sp.
TCGATCGCGCTCGGCGACGCTCGGCTGCACGGCGGCACGCTCGAGGTGTGGTCCGAGCTCGGCGTCGGGACGAACTTCGTGCTCACCATCCCGCGGCATCCCGGCGAGCTGACCGGGCCGAGCCCCGTTCCGCTCGAGCCGCAGGAGACCCTGTCCGAGATCGGTGCGCTCACACAGCCGATCCCGACGGCGGATGACGAAGGGGGCGACCGATGACGCGGATGCGTGCTCTGGCGGCTGCGATGGTCACGGCTGCCATGCTGCTGCTGGCATCCTGCACCGGTCTGCCGACCACGGGACCGGTGTCGGCCGGACTGGCCGTCGGTGAGAAGGGCGATGCACCGCCCTTCACCGAGTACGCTCCGGGGCCCGCGAAGGGCGCAGGGCCCCAGGAGATCGTGGAGGGCTTCCTGGACGCCGGCATCACGCCGATCGACAACTGGGGCATCGCCAGGGAGTTCCTCACTCCGAGCATGAGCGACAAATGGTCCCCCTCCGCCGGCGTCACGATCGACACCTCGAGTGAGTCACGATCGATCACCGCGGTCGGGGATGTCGATGACAAGGACGCGACCAGCGCCGACGTGACCGTGCAGCTCTCCCAGGTGGCGAACGTCGATGGCACGGGGGCGTACGCCGCCGACACCGGCAGCACCGCGCCGCTCCGGTTCCATCTGACGCGCAAGAAGGGCGGGGACTGGCGCATCTCCGAGGCGCCGGATGGCGTCGTGCTCGACGCCACCAACTTCCCTCTGGTTTTCCGTTCCTACTCGCTGCAGTACTTCGATCCCTCCTGGTCGCGCCTCGTCCCCGATGCGCGCTGGTATCCGCGAGGCCGGTCCACGGCGACGACCCTGACGCAGCAGCTGGTCTCGGGCGCGCCGGCGCCCTGGCTGGCACCGGGCGTCCGCAGCGCCTTCACCGATGAGGTGGGTCTGGCCCGCGGCGCAGTCGTCATCGACCAGTCTCAGGTCGCCGATGTCGATCTGACCCGGTCCGCGCTGGACCTGGACGCCACGACCCTGGCGCGGATGCGCACGCAGCTGGAGGCCACTCTCGCTCCGCTCGGCGTCGCCGAGGTGCGTTTCACCGTGGATCAGCGGCCGCTGGACGCCAGGACCGTGCAGGTGAAGCAGCCGGCACCGGATGCCGGGACGCTGGTGCTCACGAAGGACGGCTTCGGCACCGCCGTGGGCGACCAGATCGCCCCGGTGGGTGACCTGAGCGCTCAGGTCGACAAGAACGCCGCCCGACTGCGCGCGATCGATGTCGCCACGGACGACTCTGCGGCGGCGATGATGCTCGACGACGGACACGTCTATCTCGCGACCCCCGACAACGCCCCGGAGCTGGACAACAGGGCAGGGCTGATCGCCCCGAGCCTGGACGCCCTGGGGTACACCTGGACGGTCCCGCGCGGCGCTCCCGGTGCGCTGCAGGCGGCGGGTGCCGATGCGGCGAAGCACCCGGTCGCTCGGGCGTGGCCTGGGGCCTCGGAGATCAGCGCGCTGCGGGTCGCCGCCGACGGCGCGCGGATCGCCGCGCTGGTGACGGTCGGCGGGCAGCGCCAGGTCGTGGTGGCCGCAGTGATCAGGGACGACAAGGGCGTGCCGATCTCCCTCGGTGAGATGCACGAGCTCGGCCGGTTCACCGGCACCGCGCTCGGGCTGAGCTGGATCGGTTCGGACGCCGTCGCGATCCTGACGACATCGGATGAACCCCACATGCTCACCCAGCCGATCGGCGGCCCCTCCGACTCGACGCAGGCACCGGCGGGCCCGCGTTCGATCTCCGGTGCGCGTTCCGTGTCCGGAGTGCGCATCCTCGCGGCCGACGGCGTGGTGTTCGCGCAGCGCGGCTCGACCTGGCAGGCGTCCATCGACGGCGTCCTGGTGCTGGGGACGCGTTCCGGGCAGTGACCCTCCCCAGCCGCTCGCAGACGGCGGAGCGTGCACAGGGCCGGAGAAGGCGAGAAGTCGCCCACACGTGGCTCGGCATGATCGACACATGCCCACGGCCTGGATCGATCATGCGCGACGCCTCGGCGCCGAGTCCCTCGCCTTCCTGCTCGCCGCCGACTGCCCCGGCTGCAGCCTTCCGGGCAGCCTGCTGTGCCCGGACTGCGCGCAGGCCCTGGCCGCTCGGACCGTGCAGCGCACGACCCCCGGCGGCGTGCGCGTGTGCGCGGCGCACGAGTTCGACGGCGTCGTCGCCCGCTGCATCCGGCGGGTGAAGGAGGACGGCCAGACGCTGCTCGCCCCGGCACTCGGTGTGACGCTGCGCGTCGCGCTGCCGCAGTTCGGCGACGAAGCGCTGTTCGTGCCCGTCCCCACGAGCCGTGCGGCGTTCCGCCGCCGCGGCTACCGCGTGCCCGAGCTGCTGCTGCGGGCGGCGGGCCGGACGCCGTGCCGGATGCTGGTGAGCACGGGCCCCCGCACGGACCAGCGCGGCCTCGGCCGGGCCGAGCGCGCACGGAACGTGCGGGGAAGCATGCGGGTGCGGCATCCGCTTCTCAGGCCCGCCGGGGCGGGCTCATCCGTGGTGATCGTGGACGACGTCGTGACCACGGGGGCGACGATCGACGAGGCCGCGCGGGTGCTCCGACACGCCGGATTTCGGGTCCTCGGAGCGGTCGCGCTCGCCGTGACACCGAGCAGATCAGAACACGGGGTTAACGGGTAGTGACAACTGTCGATCTCGGCACTACGGTAGGGCACACAAGGCGACCACGGTCCGCCCTTGGCCGGGAGGACCGGGACAAGGAGGCAGGAATGGAAACGAGCATCGTCGGTGTCGGAGTGAGCATCTCCGACCGGTTCCGTACGGTTGTCGAGGAGAAGCTGGGACGCCTCCAACAGCTCGCGCCCAAGGCCCAGCGCATCGACGTCAAGGTCACCCATCGCGCGTACCGCAACGGGCGGGTCCCGGACGAGACCGTGGAGATCACGCTCGTGAGCAGGGGCCCCGTCATCCGCGCGGAGGCCGTCGACGGCGACAAGTTCGTCGCCCTCGACCTCGCTGTCGACAAGCTCGCCGAGCAGCTTCGCCGTGCGAAGGAGAAGCGCATCGACGGGCGTCAGCACCCGCGCGGGGCGCACTTCGAGAAGGGCAGCGGAGCGCTGACCGGCATCGACGTGCAGCCCGCATCCGCAGACGTGCTCAAGGCCGTCGCGACCGGTGCTGTGCCGATCCAGGCGGAGGAGGACGAGGTCTACTCGCCCGTCGTCATCCGCACCAAGAACTTCGACGCCGAGTGGATGACGGTCGAGGAGGCCGTCGACCGCATGGAACTGGTCGGGCACGACTTCTTCCTCTTCGTCGACGCGAGCACCGACCACCCGAGCGTCGTGTACCGCCGCAAGGGCTGGGACTACGGCGTCATCTCGCTGACCACGCAGGCTCCGCCGACCGAGGAGGCACTGGCGTCCTGACGATGAAGGAGGCGGCCTCCCCGTTCGGGGAGGCCGCCTCTTCCTGTGCGTGTGGAAGTCAGTCGAAGATGCCGTCCAGGATGCTGCCGATCACGAGTCCACCGAGCACGCCGCCGACGAGGTCGCCGCCGCCTCCGCGGCGACCCCCGCCCCATCCGCCCTGCTGGTTCGGGCCGCCCCATCCTGCGTAGTCCTGCGGGCGAGCGGACTCGATGTCGCGCTGCGCGAGCTGCAGCGCTTCGGCGGCGAGCTGGCCGACGCGTCGCGCGGTGGAGAGCGCCTGCTCCCGGGTCTCCTCCGCGGGGAGCATGCCCGTCACGTCGATGCGCAGTCGCTCGGCCTCGGCGAAGCGGGTGCGGGCGTCGGCCCCGATCCATCCGCGGTGGCCCGAGATCAGCGGGCGCGCGATGCCGAGCTGGCGGTCGGCGTCGTCCAGGGCGTGCTGCACCTGCTCGAGGGAGGGCAACGGGTGCGCGGCGCGGTACTGCGCGGTCGCGATGGCCTGGTCGAGGCCCGTGTTCGCCTCGCGCAGCGCGGTGAGCTCGGTGAACGGGTCGTTGCGAGTGCCGGACGGCGGCAGGGCGGCGAGGGCCGCCTCCAGCGCGGATGCCGCGGTCTGCACCTCCCGGGTCTGCGGAGCCGAGCGGTAGGCGATCAGATCGCCGCGGGAGTCGTCGACCACGGCGGCGAGGGTGGACTCGGCACGCAGCGCCTGGATCTCGAAGTCCTCGACGCCGTCGAGCACCGCGGATGCGCGGCGGATCGCCTCGGTGGCGGTCTCGAGGGCGAGATTCGCCTCCTCGTTCTGCTTCGCCTCACGGCGGCGCTCTGACACCTCCGCGCCGTGCGTCGCGAAGGTCACGAGCTGCTCGGCTTCGGCCGGCGACGACGAGACGCGACTCATCGCGGCATCCGAATAGCGCAGCGACAGGCGATCCACGGTCTGGCGGGCCTGCGGGATGCGGGCGGCGAGGGACTCGGCATCCCTGCGCAGCTGGGCGACGATCTCGGGGGAGCGGCGCACCAGGGCGACCTGCTCGGCGATGGCGGAGGTCTTCTCGTCGAGCAGCTCCTCGGCCCATTCGCACAGCTGCACGATCCGCGCGTTGCGGGTGCGCAGCTCCTCGGGGGTGTCCGGGATCTCGTCGTGGTTCAGCTGGTGCAGCTGGAAGGCCTCGCGCATATGCGTGCGCACGGCATCGAGGGCGTTGCCGAGGTCGGCGGTCATCGACTCGCCGAGCTCGGCCTGCGCGAACACGAGCTCGTCCGAGGTCGTGCGGATGCGCTCATCCGCCTCGACGAGTGCCTGCTCCGCGCGGCGCGCGAGATCGGCGTCCTGCGCGGCTAGCACTTCCTGTTCACGTTTGCGCTTACCCCAGAAACCGGCCATTCCCCGATCCTACGATCTCTGGCTCTGGCCCGGCTGTGGATTCGATACGCCCTGCGAGAACGGGGGCAAGGTGCGGAGCTGCGGTTCTCGACGTCCCCAGCGCGAACCGGGAGGCGTCGGCGACAGGGAGGGCACCGGTGCGGTCAGGCGATCGCCGTGCGGCGGGTGAGCGTCGCCTGCGGCGGGCGGATGCCGAGCGAGACGACCGCGATCACGAGCGGCAGCCCGACGCCGAGCGCGGCCAGCCAGACGAAGGGCAGGTCGGCGAGTGTCAGACTCGGGGCCGCGGCCTGGGTGAGCGCCCAGGCGCCGATCAGACCGATCGCGATGCCCGCGACGCACCCGACGCCGACGATGATGAGTGCCTGCCAGGCTCCGATGGCACGGCGCACCCGCGTCGTGGCGCCGACGGCGGCGAGCGTCGCGTCGTCGTCACGTCGCTCGATCCTCGCCAGGCCGAGGCTGATCGCCGCGGCCGCGATCACGATCGCGCTCACGGCGGCGAACACCATGACGAGCCACGGCGCGATCGGGTCCGGACCGTTCTCGACGTACACGGTGTAGTTGCCTCCGGTCGACTCCGCGGTCTCGGCATCCGCCCTCACACGGTCCTGTGTCGGCAGCGACGCGCCGCCGTCGAACAGCGCCACCCAGGTGGTCGGCACGGCGGCGATGTCCAGAGCGCGCGCGGTGGCGGGGGAGAGGATGACAGGCCAGGCGGAACCGCGGTCGGTGCGCACGTCCGCAGGAAGCTCGACGGTGCGCAGCGGAGTCGGCGACCCGGAGGTGTGGACTTCCTTCTGATCCCAGAACGAGAGCCGGACCGTCCTGTCGGGGCCGACGACGCCGGGCGTGTTGGCGATGGCCGCGCCGTCGGAGAAGTCGCGCAGCTCCCGGGCGCTCAATGTCAGCCCGGTGAGCGCTTCGAGATCGTCCGGGGCGATCACGGCGACGGCCGTGCCGTACATGCTCGCCCAGCCGACCTCGGCGCCGACGACGGATCCGTCGTAGTAGTTGTCGACTGACACCGCGTCGGTGTCGGCGAAGACGGGGTCGCCGCTCTCGTCCACGGACATCTCCGGGGGCGACGACACGGAGATGATCCGGTCCGCACCGGCCTGCCGCAGGAATGCGGGATCGGCGCTCGCCGCATCGCCCCATCCGGTGACCGCGATACTCCCCGTGGGCCCCTGCCACGCGTACCTCCGCTCCTGCTGCGCGCTGATCAGCGCCATCGCGCACAGCACGAAGGCCGCCACCGCGGTGCTCGCGGCGATGGCCACGAACGCCGGCACGGTGCGCGAAGAGTTCGCGACGGCATCGCGGGAGGCCAGGCGGGCAGCGGAGCCGAAGTGCGGCAGGACCCTCGCGATCATGGCGAGGATGGCCTGCCCGCTGAGGATGACGCCGAGCAGCAGCAGAAGCACGCCGAGGATCAGGATCCACATCCCCACCATGGTCGGCAACCCCCAGATGCCCCGCGCCGCCGCGGCGCCCAGGGCGATGCCGGTCACGATGACCGTGGCCAGTCCCATGAGCAGCACGACGACGCCCCATCGGGGCTGCCTGCGCGACATGCGCACCGGGCGCCGCGCGCCGCGCAGGGCGGAGAGCACGTCACCATGGGTGGCGGTGCGTGCCGGTGCGAGTGATGCGATCAGCCCGACGAGAACGGCGAGCAGCACGGCCACCGGCGCGGTCCACGGCACCGAGAGACCCCACGACGACCAGAACGTGCCCTGCACGCCGGGGTTCATGATCGCCAGGGCGGCGGCCACGCCGCCGATGCCGATCGCAGCCCCGATCACGCCTCCGGCGAGCCCGAGCAGCGAGCCCTGCGCGAGCATGATGCCGAACACGTCCGCGTGACGGGCGCCGACGGTCGTGACCACGGCGAGCGAACGCTGCTGACGACGGGCGCTGACGGCCATGGCGGCGGCGGACAGCAGCCCGACGAGCACAGCCCCGAAGGTCGCGGCGATGCTGACGATCGCCATGGTCGACGACTTCTCGGCCTCCGGGATGAAGGTGCCGCTGAGTACGGCTCCGGGTGGCGGGTCCATCACGAGGTCCCGCGCGAACGAGATGTACCCGGCCTGGTTCAGTGCGCTCAGCTCGTCGACGTCGGGCTGCCACGTGGGCAGGAACCACACGAGCGACGTCGGTTCGACATCGGCGGACAGCGGGGTGAAGAAGGTCTGGCGCGAATAGGTGTTCGCATCCATCGCCTGCATCGTCCCGACGATGCGCACTCGGCGGTCCTCATCAGGCAGCACTGCGTCGTCCCCCACCCTCAGGCCGAGTCGCTCGAGCACGGCCGGCGATGCCATGCCCTCATCCACGGATGCGGGCGTCCTGCCGGAGAGCACCTCGAACTTGCCTGCCAGGCGCGGATCCCAGGACGCGCCGGAGACCTGGGTGAAGGTGGCGATGCCGTCCGGCGTCTTCAGCCGCACTCCTTCGTTGAGCCCGAGCGGGATCGACTCCGTGCCGGCCGGCAGCCCGGCGTTCTCCAGGCCGTCCGGAACGGGCTGCTCCGAGTTCTTCGCGACGCCGTTCTCGTCCTGCGCCACCGACGTCATGGAGGGCATGTCGATGGCCTGGGTCCTGGTCGGATCCGGTCCGCCGATGATCTGGATCCACGACTGCGCTCGTCCCAGCTCGAGTGTCGCCGCCTGCTCCGGCGTCGGCGTTCGGCTCTCCAGGAAGGTCAGTCCTGCGACGGCGCCGGCCACCGGCACCGCCACAAGGGATGCCACGAGCACCGACGATCCGGCGGTGCGCAGCAGTTGCCGCCAGGCGAGCCGCAGGATCACACCTGGACGGGCGCGGCCGATCATGCCCGTGCCGTGAGGATTGCGTCGGCGCTCTCGCGCCGACTCTCGTCGACGATGCGGCCGTCGCGCAGGAACACGATGCGGTCCGCCCAGGCGGCATGGCGCGCCTCATGGGTGACGAGGATGCCGGCCGCCCCCGCGTCGATGCGGCCGCGAAGGGTGCGCATCACCTGCTCGCCCGTGACCGAGTCGAGTGCGCCGGTCGGCTCGTCGGCGAGGATGAGGCGCCGGCCGCCGACGATCGCCCTGGCGATCGCCACGCGCTGCTGCTGTCCTCCGGAGAGATCATCGGGATACGCCCCGCCCCGGTCGTCCAGTCCTACCAGGGACAGCGCGTCCTTGCCTGCGCGCCGGATCGCCCGCCTGCTGATGCCGTCCAGTTCGAGCGGCAGGGTGACGTTCTCGAGCGCGGTGAGCGTGGGCACGAGGTTGTAGTCCTGGAACACGAATCCGACAGACCGGCGCCGCAGCGCGGCGAGCTCGTCCGGCTTCGCGGTGCTGAGGTGCTCGCCGTCGATGACGACTTCGCCGGCGGTCGGCGCCTGCAGCCCGCCGGCGATCGACAGCAGCGTGGACTTGCCCGATCCGGAGGCGCCCATCACGGCGACGAGCTCCCCGGGACGCACCTCGAGGTCGATGCCGCTCAGCGCGGAGACCGCGAGCGCGCCCGCGCCGTACTGCTGGGAGACTCCGACCAGGCGGAGCACCGCGGCGGTCATGCCCGGGCCTTCGCGGGGCGGCCGCGTTTGGGGCGTTCGGTCGACAGCGCGAGTTCGAGCGCGTGCTGCGGATGCTGCGCGAGCCGCTGCTCGGAGTGGTCCAGCCAGCGCACTTCGGCCTCGGCGGCGAAGATCATCGAGTCGACGACCAGCGACCAGGCGAGGTCCTCGGGTCCGTTCGGATCCGCCCCCGCGTACTTCGCGCGGTTCAGCTCCTGCAGCTGTGCGAGGGAGGCCCGGCGCTGAGTCTGGATGACTGCGGTCACATCGACACCGGGCAGCGTCGCGGCCACGGCGAGCTTGATGGCGAGCTCGTCACGGGTGCCCTGCGCGCGCTCGACGGGGGAGCCCAGCCAGTCCGTCACGGCCGCGTGCCCGGCATCCGTGATCACGTAGTAGACGTGCCCCTCGTCGTCGACGTCACCCTTGGCGACGAGGCCGTCCCGTTCGAGCCGCTCCAGCGTGTTGTAGATCTGGCCGACGTTCAGCGGCCAGGTCGACCCGGTGCGCCGATCGAACTCGGAGCGCAGCTGATAGCCGTAGCACGGTCCTTGATCGAGGATGGCGAGCAGACTCTGGCGGACGGACATGGCGCTCCGATCGATTGCCGATATTGCATTTCTGAGTATATGCATACTCGGAAATATGCTCGCCGACAAGTGTCGAGGGTGTGTCCGGTCGCCGTCAGCGTTCGCATGCACAGGTAGCGCAAGTCACAGGCCGGTAACATGACACGGTATGCCCGGCGCTGAACGCCGTCGGCACCCGAGACCCAAGGGAGACATCCGTGGCGAATCCTCTGGAGAAGCTGCTCCGCGCCGGTGAAGGTCGCATCCTTCGCCGCCTCAAGCAGGTCGCCAAGGCCGTGAACGAGCTCGAAGTGGACTTCGAGAAGCTCAGCGACGAAGAGCTGCGCAACGAGACCACCGTGCTGCGTGAGCGCTACGAGAAGGGCGAGACCCTCGACCAGCTCATGCCCGAGGCGTTCGCGGCCGTCCGCGAGGCGGGTCGCCGCACCCTCGGCATGCGTGCCTACGACGTGCAGCTCATGGGCGGCGCGGCCCTGCACCTGGGCAACATCGCCGAGATGAAGACCGGTGAGGGCAAGACCCTGACCGCCGTGTTCGCGATGTACCTGAACGCGATCGCCGGCAAGGGCACGCACCTGGTCACCGTGAA
>JAITUD010000053.1 GCA_031286555.1 Microbacterium sp.
GGGTCCGTGACGCCGAGCCAGCCGAGCAGGGTGTTCACCAGGCCGCCCGGATTGAGCACGAAGCCGGCGAGGACGCCGAAGATCATCGCGTTCACGAGGTGGGGGAAGAAGATCACCGATCGGGCGATCTTGCGTCCCGCCATGTCGCGCAGCACCAGGGTGAGGCCGAACGAGACGATGAAGATCGCGGCGCCCACGACGAACAGCAGCAGCAGGGTGTTGCCGAACGACTTGAGGAACAGCTTGTCCGAGAACAGCCGGACGTAGTTGCCGAAGCCGACGAACTCCATCGGACCGGCACCGGACCACTTGTTGAAGCTGATCCAGATCGCGTAGATCGCGGGCCCCACGAAGAGAACGCTGTAGAACAGCAGGGCCGGCCCCACGAAGGGAACGAACAGACGCTTGCGCGCCTTGTCTATGGCGTTGCCGCCGGAGCGGGATGCCCGTGAGGCACCCCGTCCGGCGACACCGGGCATCGCTGCCGTCTGGGTCATGAGTTCTGCTTCCAGTAGTCGATCTGGCCCGACTTCATGTTCGCGACGAACTCCTTCGCGGAGATCTTGCCGAGGATCAGCTGGTCGGCCGCCGGCCAGAACAGCTTCTCGGAGTAGCCGGGGTAGCTGATGCCGTCGTTCTGCTGATAGAACGCGTCGGCCGAGTCGAGTGCCGCCTTCACGGTCTCCATCTCCGGGCTGGTCGCAGCGTCCTGACGGACGGGCAGGATCTTCGCGTCGGTTCCCAGTGCGTCCTGGTACTTCTTCTGCAGGAAGAACGTCGCGAACTTCTGCGCGTTCTCGGAGTTCTTCGCCCTGGCAGGCACCGAGAACCCGACGAAGTCGGCACGTGCGACCTTCTCACCGCCGTCGACGGTCGGGAACGGGAACGAGGAGTACTCGAAGCCGTCCGCCGCATAGGTCCCGGTCTCGGTGGGGATCCAGGTGCCGTTGAACAGCAGCGCCGCCTTGTCGCCCGCCCATGCCTGCTGCTGGGCAGGCCACTTGCTGGCGTTGTATCCGGGGATGAAGTACCCGCCGTCGACGAGCTGCTGCACCATCTCCGCAGCCTTGAGCGCCTCCGGGTCGTCCCACGACTTGCCGGACTTGTCGGCGGCGATCTTGTTCAGCGCGCCGGGGCCGGCGATGTGCACGATCGCGGCGGTGTACCAGTACGCGTTGTAGCCCGACACGTCGCCGTCGATGGCGATCGGCACCTCGTTCGCCGCCTTGAGCTTGTCGAGCTCCGCGATGAACGCGTCCCAGTCGGCCGGCGGAGCCGAGACCAGCTCGGGGTGCTTGGCAGCGTTGAACCAGATCGCGTCGCTGGTGAGCGAGTAGGGCAGCATCCACGGCGCGTCCTCGCCCTTGCGGGTGAGCACGTCGCCGGCGAGGTAGGCCTTGGGGATGAGGTCGCCGGCCTTCTCGCCGTCCACGTCGGCGGCGTAGGCGTCCACGAGTGCCTTCGCCTGGCCGCTCTCGGCGAGCACCGGGGCGAGCTTGGCGAACGAGCCGTCGATGAGGTCGGGCACCTTGTTGGTGTTCAGGGTGGGGACGACCTTCTTGGTGTTGTCGCGCCCCTGCCACTGCACGTCGACCGTGATCCCGGTCTCCTTCTCGAAGTCCTTGATGGCGGAGGCGAGGACCTTCTGCTGCGCCTCACCCTCCTTCCACATCGACCAGTATGTGAGCGTGCCGCCTTCGCTCGAGTCGCCGTCCTGGGAGGATGCGCAGCCCGCGGCGGTCAGCGCCAGCGCGCCGACAACGACGAGTGCGGAGAGCTTTCGGAACTTCGCCATCGGGTTTCCTTTCGTTCGGGAGGGCCACGTCGCCGCTCCGAGCACGACTATCACCGGAGACGAAGGGAGCAATCAATGAGTATTGCGAAGATTCCTTCCTTCGATCTCTCAGATCTGATTCGCGGGTCGTCCGTGACTTGCAGAGGAATCGCCATCAGATCGCAGAATCCCTCTTTATTCCTCTCTTCTGTGACAGAAGAATGAGAGGACTGCCACGAGAGGAGGCACCATGACAGGTCGACGAGGATCCGTGGTGCGCGATGCGGATGCCAAGGCGCTGAAGTTCGAGATGCTCGCCGACCAGCTGCGACGAGGCATCCTCGCGGGCACCTGGACCGCCGGCGAGAAGCTCCCCACCGAGCAGCAGCTCGCGACCGAGACGGGTCTCTCACTGACCACCGTCCGCCGCGCGTTCGACGAGCTCGTGGCAGAGCGCATCGTCGTGCGCCGACAGGGCGCAGGCAGCTTCGTCGCGCACAGCCGTCCTCGCGATGAGAAGGCCCGGCGCCGCATCGGCGTGCTCCTCCCCGACACCCAGCTCTACTATCCGCGGGTGCTGCAGGGGATCGACGAGTCGCTGTCCGCGGCCGGTGCGACGCTGCAGCTGTCCACCTACCGTTATCAGCCCGAGCGCGAAGACGGCGCGATCGCATCTCTGCTCGATGCCGACATCGACGGCCTGCTCATCGCTCCCACGTTGACCGGCATCGAGGACCCTGGGGCCAGGGCCCGCGAGCTGATGAGCCTGCCCGTGCCCGTGGTCCTCGTCGAGCGCAGTCTTCCCGATCTCGGTCCCGCCGACACGACGGAGCACGTCTGCTCGGATCACCGCGGCGGTGCGTACGACGCCGTGCGACACCTCGCCGCGCTCGGGCACAGCCGCATCGCCCTGCTCACGCGCGAGCGCACCCCGACGGAGGCGGGCGTCGTACGCGGCTACCGTCATGCCGTCGCCGACCTCGGCCTCGTGCCCTCCCTGGAGTTCGCGCAGTCGAAGGCGGACTGGGCCGCCGATTCGGCCGAGTCGGCGTACCGGCGCATCCGCGACTTCGAGGCGACCGCCGCACTCGTGTTCGGCGATCGCGAGGCGACACTGCTCGAGGGTGCGATCAGGCGCGACGGCCTGCACATCCCGGACGACATCGCCCTGGTCTCCTACGACGACGAGGTCGCCGATCTCGCCGAGGTGCCGCTGACCGCCGTGGCACCGCCGAAGTACCGGATAGGGCGGATGGCCGCCGACGTGCTGCTGCGGCGGCTCATCGAGGGCGACGACTGCCCGCTGCATCAGATCAGGCTCCGCCCCAGGATCGTGGTCCGACACTCCTGCGGTGCACGCCAGGCCTGAACCCCATCTACGAAGGAGAAGAATGCGCATCGGACTGATCGGGGCGGGTGCCGTGGCGCCGTTCCACGTGCAGGCGGCCGCGACACTCGCCGGGGCGGAGCTCACCGCCGTGTGCGACATCGACGAGGGAGCGGCACGACGCGCCGCCGATCTCGCGCCCGCGGCACGCACCTACACCGATCACCGGCGGATGCTCGATGACGACATCGTCGACGCCGTCATCGTGAACACCCCGCACGCGCTGCATCTGCCGATCGCACTGGATGCGGCTGCCGCCGGGAAGCACATCCTCGTGGAGAAGCCGATGGCGACGTCCGTCGAGGACTGCGACCGGATCATCGAGGCGGCCGACCGTGCGCGGGTCGCGATCACCGTCGGACACATCCAGCACTTCCTGCCGGACAAGGTCGCCGCGCACGCTGCGGTGGCTTCCGGTGAGCTGGGCGATGTTCTGATGATCCGCGACAACCGCAGCACCGACTACCGGCCGGGCACCCGCTCGCCGTGGTTCTTCTCCCGCGAGATCGCCGGCGGCGGGGCGCTGTTCAACATCGGCGCGCACTGCCTCGACCGTTCGCTGTGGTTCGGCGGCGCACCGGCCGCAGAGGTGTCCGCCACCGTCTCCCATCGGTTCGGCGCGCCCGTGGAGACCGACGGGCTGCTTCGTCTGTGCCTGGCGAACGGAGTCTCCGTCTCGATCGCCGTCGTGAGCGATCCGCCGACCCGCGGGGACAGCCTTGTCGTGGTCTGCGAGCGCGGCGTCGTCGAGGCCGACCCGCGCATCGGCGCGACCGTGAGAGTCGACGGCGCGTCGCGGTCGCTGCACGCCCATGGTCCCGACGACATCCAGACGGGATTCACGGCGCAGCTCGCCGACTTCCTGAACGTGGTCGACGGAGCCGCCCCGGCTGTGCCGTTGGGTCACGCGAGGCACGTCGTGGAGACTGTCCTGGCCAGCTACGAATCGGCACTGGCCACCGCACCGGCATCCCTGGCATCGGCACGCGCATGAGGTCCGCCGCTCACCCGAACATCATCGTCTTCCTCAGCGATGATCAGGGCCCCTGGGCGCTGGGTGCCGCCGGCAACACCGAGATCCGCACTCCGAACCTCGACGCCCTCGCCGCGCGCGGTGCCCGGCTCGACCGGTTCTTCTGCGCCTCACCGGTCTGCTCTCCGGCACGCGCGAGCCTGCTCACCGGCCGCATCCCCTCCTCTCACGGCGTGCACGACTACCTCGACGGCCCTCACACCGGCCCGGACAGCGTCGACTTCCTCGCCGGCTCTCCGACGTACACGGATGCGCTGGCGGATGCCGGCTATCGGCTGGGCCTCAGCGGCAAATGGCATCTGGGCGCGAGTGATGCTCCGCGTCGCGGCTTCGTGCACTGGTACGCGCTCCAGGGCGGTGGCAGCCCCTATCACGACGCGCCGATGCTGCGCGGGGCGGAGCCGGAGATCGCCACGGGCTATCTCACGGACGCGATCGCCGATGATGCGATCGCCTTCCTCGACGAGGAGGCGAACCGGGAGCACCCGTTCTTCCTGGCCGTGAACTTCACCGCTCCGCACAAGCCCTTCGCCGGGCAGCATCCCGACGAGTACACCGACCTGTACCGCGACTGCGCGTTCGAGAGCTGCCCGCAGGAGAGACCGCACCCTTGGCTGCAGACGCTCGGCGGCGGTCCGATCGGCGGCGAGCCGGGTGCTCGTGAGGCACTGATCGGCTACTTCGCCGCGGTCTCCGCGATGGATTCTGCGATCGGCCGAGTGCTCGACCGTCTGCGCACCCATGACCTCGAGCAGGAGACGATCGTCGTGTTCCTCAGCGACAACGGCTTCAACTGCGGGCACCACGGGATCTGGGGCAAGGGCAACGGCACCTTCCCGATGAACATGTACGACGAGTCGGTGATGGTGCCGTTCATCGTCTCCGCACCGGGGCGGGTGGCGGAGGGCCGAGTCGTCGACGACCTGCTCAGCGCCTACGACTTCCCCTCGACGCTGCTCGATCTGGCCGGTCTCGACGGCGCCGCGTTCGAAGGCGGTCCAGGGCGCAGCTTCGCGGCGCTGCTCGCGGATGCCCCGGACGTGGCGTCCGACGAGGAGCGCGCGGTCGTCGTGCACAGCGAGTACGGTCCGGTGCGGATGATCCGCACGCGCGCACGCAAGTACGTCCATCGCTTCCCGTACGGCCCGCACGAGTTCTACGATCTCGAGTTCGATCCCGGCGAGCGCGCGAACCTGGTCGACGAGCAGGCCCACGCCGAAGAGGTGGCCGAGCTGCGGCGGCGCATGCACGGCTGGTTCGCGGAGCACGCGACGCGGGAGTTCGACGGATCGGCGCTGCCGGTCTGGGGCGCCGGCCAGCTGACGCCGCTGGGCGACGACCCGACGGCCGCCTTCGCTCCCCCGGGTTGGGACGGCGCTCCCACCGGCGCGTGATCGCCCAGCATAGGAGCAGAACTCGGCGTCGATGCCGACCGGAACCGCGTTCGGGTCCCATCGGCCGCCCGCCGCTGCGGGCCGGTCCTACGCTGAACAGAACCACCCGCACCCAGGAGGTACAGTGACCCGCCCGAACATCCTGCTCATCGTCTCGGACGACCACGGCTACGCAGACCGTTCCGTGTACGGCACGACCGGGGTGAGGACCCCGGTGCTCGACCGGCTCGCCGCGGAGGGCGTCACCTG
>JAITUD010000063.1 GCA_031286555.1 Microbacterium sp.
CATCCGTGACGGCCCTATCGGACCGCGGAGGCTGCGGGCGCAGGATCCTCGAACTCAGCGGCGTGCGCGACCCAGGCCGGCTCGGCGGGCAGCCCGCGCAGCGCGGGGGTGCACAGCGCACGCACGAAGGTCGCCGCGCACAGCGCGGCGGCGATGCCGAGCGTGGCCGCCGGCCCGATCGTCGACAGGCCGGCGCCGGCGATCAGCGGCGCCAGCGGCATCGCACCGCTGACGATCACCATCATCGCGCTGCGCACCCGGCCGACCAGTTCGGTCGGGATCGCGACCATCGAGTAGCCGAGCAGAGCCGCATTCAGCGGAGGAGCGAACAGCAGGGCGGCCGCGGGGGCTGCGATCAGCACCGGCACGGCGTCGGTGAACGGCAGGATGCCGATGGCCACCGTGGGCAGGGCGAGGGCGGCGATCGTGATGGCACCGGCGCGCACGCGCGAGACCAGCGGCGTCGCGAGCAGGGCGCCGATCAGCGTGGCCGCGCCGATCGCGGAGCCGAGCAGACCGATCACCGCAGGCGACTCCCCGCGCTGCTGCAGCAGGTAGACGATCGTGGTCGTCGCCGTGCTGAAGCCGAGGTTCACCGCGGTCATGGTGAACAGGATCGGCCGCAGGTCGCGTCGGCGCATCAGCCAGCCGACGCCCTCCCGGATCTCGGCCATGACGCCGGGATGCTCTGTCCTCTCACCCGCTCCGGTCGTTGAGCGAGCGGAGCGAGACGAAACGTCGCGAGTCTCATCGTGAGCTTCTGTCCCTCGCATCCGCCCCAGCATCCCCGCCGCGATCGCCTCCACTGCCGAGCTCGCCAGCATGGCCACGCCGATCAGCCACCCGCCGGCGGCGAGCAGCACCCCGCCCAGCGGTGTCGCGCCGAGCCGCAGGATCGCGTCGCGGGCCTGGTTGGCGGCCTGCGCACGGCCGAGCGCGTCGGCGGGCACGATGTCCTTCAGGATCGACTCCCCGGCCATGCCGAACAGCCCGAACACCGCCGACAGGGCGATCTCGATCCCGAGCAGCACCGCGAAGCTCAGCGCATCGGTGACGATCAGCGCCGTGATCCCCGCGGCCAGTGCCGCGCCGGTCACCGCGCCGACGATCATCAGCCGCACCCGGTCGTGCCGGTCGGCGAGCACGCCGCCGTAGAGCGAGGTCACCAGGACGACGACGGTGCCGATCGCGCCGATGATCCCCGCCTGGACCGGCTCCCCGGTGACCTGCAGGGCGATCAGCGGCAGGGCGAAGGTGGCCAGCCCGCCGCCGAGCGCCTTCGCGGTGTCGCTGACCAGCCAGGTCGTGTAGCGGGAGTTCGACCAGAGGCGTGACGGTGTGCTCATGACGATCACCGTAGTTGCGCACCACTCATTGCGCAACAACTAGTGCGCAATGAGTGGTGGCTATTATGGACGGCATGGTCGACGAGCCGCAGCCGGGGGATCCGGCATCCGCCATGTCGCTCGGGATGCTGCGCGCCGTCGCGCATCCCACTCGGCGCAGCATCCTGCGCCGCCTCGCCGCACGTGACTTCGCGCGTGCAGCCGACCTCGCCGCCGACCTCGACCTGCCGGCGAATCAGGTCAGCTTCCACCTGCGGGTGCTCGGCGAGGCCGGGCTGATCCGCGAGGCTCCCGAGCACGCGCGCGACCGCCGCGACCGGGTCTGGCGGGCGATGCCGGGCACGATGACCGTCGGCGCGACCGGCGATCCCGAGCTCGACGCCGCGATCGCTCGGGGTTTCGACGACGACCACCTCGACCTGATGCGCCGGGTCAACGCCTTCCACAGCGCGCACGCCGGCGACGATGAGGCCCACAGCACCTTCATGTTCATGAACGCGCGTCTCACCGAGGCCGAGTTCCGCGAGCTGGTGCACGACTTCCGCACGCGGATCGAGCGGCTCACGATCGCGAATCGCGAGAACGCGGATGCTCCGCTCTGGCAGGTGCACCTGCTGGCGGGCGACGAGACGGTCTGAGGTCCGTCACGCCTGCAGGCAGATGTCACGGATGCAGGCAGATCCGCGGCATCCGGATCAACAGTGGTGAATCGTGCCTGCAGGTGTGACGAGTCGGTCAGCGGACGGCTGCCGTGGGAGCCGACTCCGCGAACTGGGCGGCGTGCGCGGCCCAGCCGGCCTCGGCGGGGAGCGACCGCAGCGGGCGGTTCGTCAGCGCCATGGCGGCCGCGATCGCCGAGAGGGCGACGCCGATCATGATCGTGCCGGTGCGCCCCATCAGCGAGAGCCCGAAGCCGGCGACCAGGGGAGCCAGCGGCATCGCACCCATCGCGAACACGGCGGAGGCGCTGTTCGCCCTGCCGATCAGCCGTGACGGCGTCGCGACCATGAAGTAGCCGCCGAGAGCCGCGTTCAGCGGGGCGAGCAGCAGGCTGGGCACGGCCATCACCAGCACGATGCCCCACGGCTCGCGCGTGAAGATCGTCGCCGTCGCCCCGATCGTCAGCAGCACCAGGCCGGCGATCATCAGCTTGCCGGCGCCGATCCGGCTGACCAGCGGCGTCGCCATCAGTGCGCCGGTGAGCATCATCACTCCCATGCCGGCGCTGATCCAGCCGATCACCGCGGGCGACTGCCCGTCCTGCTGCAGCGAGTAGACGATCGTCGTCATGACGGTGTTGATGCCGAGGTTGATCACGGTCGAGATCAGCAGCACGCCGCGCAGGTCGCTCCGCGAGAACAGCCAGGTGAACCCCTCGCGGATCTCGCGGAACGCGTTGGGCTTGGGGTCATCGGCGGATGCCTCGGGCTCGGCTGCGTCGGGGGTCGGTGTCTCGTCCGCGGCATCCGCCCTGTCCACCCCGCGCAGCCCGGGGATGAGGGCGGCGGCGATGGCCGAGACCAGCTGGCACGAGGCCATGATCGCGCCGACCAGCCAGCCGCCGACGACCAGCAGAGCGCCTCCGATCGGACCGCCGGCCAGCTGCAGCGCGGCATCCCTCGCCTGGTTGGCGGCCTGCGCGCGGCCCATCGTGTCGGCCGCGACGATGTCCTTCAGTGCGGCCTCGCCGGAGGGGTCGAAGATGCCGCTGCGTGCGGCGAGGAGCACCTCGAGGACGAGCAGCGAGCCGAAGGTCAGCGCGTTGCCGAAGGCGAGCAGCGTGAATGCGACCGACAGGACGACGCCCAGCGAGGCGCCGATCACCATCAGCGTGATGCGGCGGTGCCGGTCGGCGAGCACGCCGCCGAAGAGCGTGAGCGTGACGCTCACGGCCATGCCGACGCCGGCGATGATGCCCGCCTGCGCCGGGTCGTTCGTGACGAACAGCGCGATCAGAGGCACGGCGAACCGGAACAGTGCGGCGGCGAGGCCCTTGCTCGTGTCGCTCACGAGCCAGGAGACGTACTGCAGGTTGCGCCAGAGGGAGGTCATGACGATCACGATAATCCCGCGAGGAAAGTTGCGCAAGTAAAGTCGCGCAACTTTTTCTGCGAGTACACTCGGAGGCATGACGGCGGATGCTGCTGACGAACAGCCCGGACCTCAGCGCGCATACGAGCGCCCGACTCCGATGAGCTCGGCGATGCTGAAGGCTCTCGCGAATCCCCTGCGCCGGAACATCACGAACGTGCTCAATCGCGTCGAGCACGCCCGTGCGGCGGATCTGGCCGAGCAGCTGGATGTCGCCGCGAACACCATCAGCTTCCATCTGCGAGTCCTGGCCGACGCGGGGCTCATCGAAGAGGCCCCGGAGTTCGCCCGAGATCGGCGCGATCGCGTCTGGCGGCCCCGAAAGATGGGGCTGGAACTGGGCAGTCCCGAGCATCCGATCCAGGACGAGGACGAGATGGCCGGCGCCGCATTCACGCGTCTGCTGGTCGACGAGCACAACGAACTGGTGCGGAGATTCATCAGCTGGGTTCCGGAGTACACACGCGGACGCGATGGCGTCGCCCGTGGCACGCTGAATCAGCTCAACATGAAGCTGACGCACGCCGAGTTCGTCGAAGTCATGGAGAAGGTCACCGCGTTGTTCGAGGACGCCAAGGCCGCGCACGACCCCGCGGACCCGGACTCACACCACTGGCAGATCGACATCGTCGCGGCGGACGACACGATCTGACCCGCACCCCGCACCTCGGCTCCTGAGCGAGGAGCGCCAGCGACGAGACGAAGGGCGCCAACGTCCTTCGTCACTTCGTCTCGCTTCGCTTGCTCAGCACGGCGCTCGCTTCGCTCGCTCAGGATCCGGGGCAGGACCCTAGGGGCTCACGCCCCGGTCGCCTCCGGGGCCATCTCGAAGTCGTACTGCGCCGGCACCGGACGCCCGGGGAACGCCTCGTGCCACAGCGCCGACATGCTCAGCTCGCCCTCGCGCAGGTCGGGCACCTCGAAGCCCGCCTCGAGGATGCGTCCGGCCTCGGCGCGATCACCGGATGCCAGGGCCGCCTGCACTGCGAGGACACGGAAGCGTCCGAGTGCGGCGACTTCGGCGGGCAGTCCGTCGAGCAGCTCGCGCAGGCGCTCGCCGCGTCCGGCATCCCGCAGCGCGGTGCCGAACTCGAGAGCGAGGGGGATGCTGTCGGGCGCCAGCGCCTGCGCGCGCTCGAACGCCTCGAACGGATCGTCGCCCCGCGCGAGCAGCGCCTGCGCGGCTCCGCGCGCGGCCCACGCGGTCGGATGCTG
>JAITUD010000121.1 GCA_031286555.1 Microbacterium sp.
GATCCGTCCGACCCGGCCTACGCCGAGCGGGCCCGCCGTTTCGCCGACCTGTTCCTCGATCCCGCGCACGGCAACTACGACGCCGAGCGCAACATCATCCGCGCCCCGCACAACGGCGCTCTCGGCGCCCGCGTCGGCCTGGACGACCCGGACGAGGACGGCCGCCTGGCGCCCTACTCCGCGGACCGCACCGAGATGCGACCCTACGGGCTCCCCGTACAGGGGCTCGACGGCATCCGCGAGTGGGAGGATCTCGCCGACCCGAGCAACGCCGCCCGGATGACCGCCGAGATGCAGCGCCGCGCCGCCGGCGATGTCGCCGTGAACCTGGCCGCCACCTCGCTCGCCGCGAACCTCTGGCTGTACGACGGCGACGAGGCCGCGGCGGAGTGGGTGCGCCGCTACGTCGACGGCTGGCGCGAGCGCGCCGCCGACGGTCTGATGCCCGACAACGTCGGCCCCGACGGCGAGGTCGGCTCGCTGCAGGACGGACGCTGGTGGGGCGGGCACTACGGCTGGGCCTGGCCGCACGGCGTGCACTCGGTCGGCATGAGCGCCCTCATCGGGGCGCTCAACCATGCCCTGATGACCGGCGACGATGACGCACTCGACCTGGTGCGCACCATGCTCGACACGGTTCTCGACCAGGCCCGCACAGGTGCGGTCGCAGACAGCACGTACAGCCTGCGCGGCGGATGGATGGCGCGCTACGGCGCCTCCGCGCACGAACCGGGGATGCTGGTGCCGTACCGGCACGGCATCGACGGCTGGTTCGACTTCGGTCCGCTGCAGCTCGACCTTCCGGTCTGGCTCTGGTGGTGGACCCGTGACCAGGCCGACCGCGCCCGCCTGCAGCGGGTCGCCGACGGCATCCCGGCATCCGCCGATCTCGTCGCCCCGTTCCGCGACAAGGAGGAGGCCGGCCACGAGGCCGGCTGGTTCGCCTTCCTGTCCGGCGACCTGCCGGACTATCCGGAGCGCGCGCTCGAGATGGCGCTCGGGCAGGTCGCCCGGCGCACCGCGATGATGCTCGCCGACGGCAGCGACCCGGATGCCGCACACCTGCATTTCTGGCAGCGCGTGAACCCCGTCGCGACCGAGGTGCTCACCCAGCTCGTCGGCGGCGCGCCCCAGGTGCTCTACAACGGCGGGCTCGGATTCACGGCACTGCGCTACGAGGACGCGGACCGCGGCCGACCAGGCCTCCCCGAGGACGTCGCAGCGCTGGTGCACCGCCTCGACGGGGACCGCGTCGGCCTGCGGCTGGTGAACACCTCGGTCGTGCACACGCGCACCCTCCGCATCCGCGGCGGCCGGTTCGGGCTGGACCGCATCGTCGCCGTCACCGCGCACGTCGAGGAGCAGGGCGGGTACCCCGGGGCATCCGGCTCCTACGCCTCCCCCGTCGGCGCGTTCGTCACGCGCACGACGGACTGCGACGACGACCTCGTCGTCACGCTCCCGCCCGCGCACGGGGCCGACCTCGACCTCACCCTCGCCAGGGCGACCGGCTCGCCACGGCATCTCACCACCGAAGGACACGCATGACCGCCGAACTGATCCGCCCCGACTTCGCCCTCCCGGTGCGGGGTCCGGCGTACACCCGCCCCGACACGTCCCTCGTCGAGGACTTCTCGACCCTGTCGTCGGCCACGGCCTGCGCGAAGCTGCACCAGTTCGGCATCCGACGCACCTTCGTCGACGGCCCGACGCCGCTGACCACCGGCAGCCGTGTGGTCGGATCGGCGCTCACCCTGCAGTTCATGCCCCAGCGCGAAGACATGGCGCTGCCGCAGGACGCAGCCGCCGGCGTCGAGCAGGAGTACGCCGAGCGGCACACCGCGCTGTGGCACGTGCTCGAGGCTGTGCAGCCCGGTGACGTGCTGGTGGTGCAGGCCTACGGCAGCAGGTTCTCCGGATGCCTCGGCGACATCCTGGTGCGCTACTTCATGCGCAAGGGCGGTGCCGGCATCGTCGTCGACGGCCGCATCCGAGACGCCGGTCGCATCCGGGCGATGGGCATCCCGGTGTGGTGCACCGGCACGACCCCGCACTACGCCTCGCAGTCCGAACTGGCGCCGTGGGCGTACGACGTACCGGTGGCCGTCGGCGGCGCCCTGTGCATGCCCGGCGACCTGGTGATCGCCGACGACGACGGACCCGTGATCGTGCCGCAGGCGATGGCCCCGCAGGTCGTCGAGTCCGCGCGCGATCACGAGGAATGGGAGGTGTTCAGCCGCGGCCGCCTCGACGAGGGCGCCCGGCTGAGCGACTACTACCCGCTCACCCCCGACACCCGCGAGGAGTACGAGGCATGGCGCTCCCTGCAGCCTTCCGCCCGCTGACAGCCGACCCGTCGCTGCGCGACGATCTCGGCCTCGGCTGCGCGCCGATCGGCAACCTGTTCACGCCGGTCGCCGACGACGACGCGGTCGCCACCGTGCACACCGCGCTGGACTCCGGCGTGCGGTTCTTCGACACCGCTCCGCTGTACGGCTCGGGCGAGAGCGAGCGCCGCCTCGGCCTCGCCCTGCAGGGGGTGCCGCGCGACACCTATGCGCTCGGCACGAAGGTCGGACGCCTGCTGGTGGATGCCGCGGGGGCGCCTGTCGCCCCGGGCCAGGTCGGCGACAGCTCGATCGCCGACCTCAGCCGCGACGCGGTCTGGCGCAGCCTGGAGAGCAGCCTCGCGCTGCTCGGCACCGATCGCGTGGACGTGCTCTACCTGCACGATCCGCTCGACGTGGATGCCGCGATGGCGGGTGCGCTGACGGCGATGACGGAGCTGCGTGAGCAGGGCGTCGTGCGCGCGATCGGCGTGGGCAACGGGGTCCTTCCCGTGCTGGAGCGCTACGCCGCGGAGGCACCGGTCGACGTGCTCATGGAGGCGGGCCGGCTCACCCTGATCGACCGCGGCGCCCAGGAACGACTGATGCCGCTCGCAGCCGAGCGGGGCGTCTCGATCGTCGCGGCCGGGGTGTTCAACTCCGGCATCCTCGTCGACCCGGAGGGGGCGCCGTTCTTCGACTACCGCCGCGCCGACGACGCTCTCATCGAGCGCGCACTGCGCATGCGGGACGTGTGCGCCGCGCACGGCGTCGCACTGGCCGACGCGGCCGTGCGGTTCCCGCTGCGGCACGGCGCGGACGGCGTCGTGGTCGGCGCGCGCACTCCGGGCGAGGTTCTCGCGTTCGTGCGCGGACGGGATGCCGCGCTCCCCGACGAGCTGTGGAGCGCGCTCGACGAGGTGGCCACCGCCTGATGAGTATCGTCGACGCGCACGTGCACGTCTGGGACGCCGACGCGTTCCCGATCCCCTGGTTCCGCGACGATCTCGGGCTGCCCCGTGCCGCGTCGGCCGGCGCGTTCCGGGGCGTTGCGGAGCCGTGCGGGGTGACGACGGCGGTCGCCGTGCAGGTCGCCGACACCGTGCAGGAGGCGCACTGGCTGACGGCCGTGGCCGCGACGGACGGAGTGCTCTCGCGAGCCGTGCTGCAGTACGAGCCCGTACCGGGTCGGGTGCTGGGCGCGACGGCGTTCGAGGGCGCCGCGTTCAGCGGCATCCGCGCGGCCGTCCCGCAGTTCGCGGCCGACCTCTCCGACGTGCCGGGGCTGGATGCCCTGGCCGACGCGCTGGGGGCCGCAGGGCGGGTGCTGGAGCTGCTCGTGCGCCCGGAGCAGTTGGAGGGCGCGGCAGCGCTCGCCCGCCGGCATCCGGCGACGCCGATCGTGCTGTGCCACCTCGGGCTCGGCCACGGCGCAGCGACGGACGCGTGGCGTACGGGGCTGGCGGCGTTCGCCTCCTCCGGCAACGCGCATGCGAAGTTCTCCGGGCTGCTCTCGCCCACCAGGACGGATGCCGAGCTCTCGGCGCTCGCCCGCACTGCCTCGGCCCTGTTCGGCTCCGACCGCCTGATGTTCGGCAGCGACTGGCCGATGTCGGCCCGCACGCACTCCTACGCCGATGTCGTCGATGCGGTCTCCCGCGCGATGCCCGGCACCCCGGCCTTCTGGTCCACCACCGCCGCGCGCCTCTACCCCCTGCCCTGAGGCAGGGGGTCGGACAGTTCAGTCCCCGGGCTACTCGAGCAGGGTGCCGGCGGCGTGGCTGCGGAACAGGTCGGCGGCGGCATCCGCGTCATCGGCGTCGAGCACGTCGAGCAGGCCGCTGTGCCAGTCGGCCACCTCGTGCCAGTCGCCGGTGAACTTCGGGTCGCCGAGCACGTGCATCACCCGCAGGCTGGGCTCGAGCAGGTCCCACATCTTCGGCAGGTAGACGTTGCCGCTCGCCTCGATCACCGCCCGGTGGAAGGTGAAGTCGAGCTCGCGGAAGCGCGCCAGATCCGCAGCATCCGCCGCCTGGTGCATCTCGTCGATGAGCGCGACGAGAGCGGAGCGGCGCTCGTCGTCGAGCGTGCCGCAGGCGAGACGCCCGGCCAGGCCCTCCAGCTCGACGCGCGCGACCTTGGCCTGGCTGGCCTCCTCCTGCGAGTAGCTGGCGACGAAGTTGCCCTGGTGCCGCACGTGCGAGACGAGCCCCTCGTGCGCCAGCAGCTTCAGCGCGTCGCGCACCGGCGCCTGGCTGACCTGCAGCTGGCGGGCCAGCTGAGACTCCACCAGCTGCTCGCCGGGAGCCAGGGTCGAGTCCTTGATCATCTCCTTGATCATCGAGTAGATCTGATCGGAGAGCAGCCCCCGCTGCAGCCCCATCGCCCCGAGCGCATCCGTCATGTTCACAGTGTACTTTCGTTATCGACTATCGCTAATGCCTGCGGCGTCCCGCCACGCCTGCGCGATCAGGCGGGATCCCTCGGGTGTCGGATGCACGCCGTCCGGCGCGAGTTCGGCGACATCGCGCCCGTCCGCCGCCGCCTCGAACAGCGCGGTCAGCGGCACGAGCGCCGCTCCGTACTCGCCCGCGAGGCGCACCACGACCCGCCTCTTCTCCTCCAGATCGACGAGCCAGCCCTGCTGCTCGTCGTCCAGCGGCAGGAAGAACGGCTCCATGAGGATCAGGCGCGGCCCGTGCGCGGCGACGACGGCGTCGAGGATGCGGCGGTACGCGGCCTCGTAGTCCGCCGTGTCGGTCGGGTCGTCGCTGTCATGCCGGCGGAGCATCTCGTTCACGCCCACGTAGACGGTGAGCAGCTCGGGCGCGGTCGGCATCAGCTCGGCGTCCCAGCGGGCCTCGAGGTCGGCGACCCGGTTCCCGGCGATGCCGAGGTTGCGCACCGTGGCGCCGCCGGCGACCAGCTCGTCGGCCAGCAGCGACACGTAGCCGTCGCCGAGTGAGGCTGCATCGTCGCGATCGCGGCCGGCGTCGGTGATCGAATCGCCGATGAACACGATCCTGCGGGGTTCGGACATCTTCTCTCCTAGTTCTTCAGCTTGTTGCGCACGGAGGTCTTGAGCGTGACTGTCGCCGTGTCCAGTGTGATGGTCAGGGTCTGGTTCGGACGCACCTTGCGGCTGTCGAAGCCGGTCACCAGGTCGGGGGTGACCTGCTGCTGGGTCACCGTGCCGTCGCTCCACTGCACGTCGAGCAGCATCCCGGTGGTGTCGAGCTTCTCGCCGACCAGGTAGGCGGTCTTCGGCTTCGCCTCGGCCGACCAGCGGATGCCGCTGACGGTGGCCGGCGGCGGGGTCGGCCGCACCGTGAGGGTGTTCTCCTTCGCGTAGTGGTACAGGTTCAGGTACCCGTCCCCACCGATGCGCAGGTTCTGGCGCGTGTCGAGCACGTTCCACACGGTCTTGCCGTCCACGCGCAGCACCACCCGTGTGCCGCCGTCCTCGGCGATCGCGCCGACCTCGATGCGATGCGTGCTGCCCGGTTCGATGACGGTGTTCGGGATCACGTCGAGCATCGTCTGGCCCGGCGACCAGCTCTGGAACTCGAGGGTGTCCTCCTTCACCACGACCAGGTAGCCGGTGTTGGAGTTCTGCCACGCGGGCAGTCCGGTCTGGTCGGAGCGCACCTGGAAGCCGTACCAGCCGCCGTCGAAGGCTCCGAAGTCGGCATCGAACTGCAGCAGCCGGTCGCCGTAGCGCTCGGCCTTGTAGCCGTAGACGCCCTGGGCGTTCAGGCGCACGCCGTCCTTGTCCACGGCGATGCCGTCGGCGACGCTCCAGTTCGCGGCATCCTTCAGCTGGGCGTCCAGCCGCAGAGCGGGGTACTCGGCGTCGGCCACCGTCACCGTCACGGAGTCGGTGAGCGTCGGGTCTGCGACGGA
>JAITUD010000122.1 GCA_031286555.1 Microbacterium sp.
GGCCCGAATCGTTAGAATCGAACCATCACCCATCCTTTAAGCCCGTCCTGTGAGGCGGAGAAGGGAGAGGCAGATGGCTGCACGAACCGTGCTGCAAGAAGCCGATATCGCGCGCGCTCTCACGCGCATCGCCCATGAGATCCTCGAGTCCAACCGGGGAGCGGACGGTCTCGTCCTGCTGGGCATCCCGACCCGCGGCGTCACGCTCGCCGACAGGCTCGGGCCGATCATCTCCGAGATCGCCGGCGCCGAGATCCCGGTCGGATCGCTGGATGTCACCCTGTTCCGCGACGACTTGGCGAAGCACCCGACCCGCACGCCGAAGCGCACCGAGATCCCCGACGAGGGCATCGACGGCAAGACCGTGGTCCTCGTCGACGACGTGCTCTTCTCCGGGCGCAGCATCCGGGCCGCGCTGGATGCGATCCAGTCGATCGGCCGTCCCTCCGTCATCCGGCTGGCGATCCTCGTCGACCGCGGCCACCGCGAGGTGCCGATCCGCCCCGACTTCGTCGGCAAGAACATCCCCTCGTCCCGGCAGGAGCGCGTCAATGTGCACCTGCGCGAACTGGACGGCATCGACGAGGTGACGATCGAAGCATGAGGCACCTGCTCGACACCCGCACGCTCGACCGCGAGACCGCACTGCGCATCCTCGACGTCGCCGAGGACATGGCAGAGACCCAGTCCCGCCAGGTCAAGAAGCTGCCGACGCTCCTCGGCAAGACCGTGGTCAACCTCTTCTTCGAGGACTCCACCCGCACCCGCATCTCGTTCGAGGCCGCCGCCAAGCGCCTCTCCGCCGATGTCATCAACTTCGCCGCAAAGGGCTCCAGCGTCTCGAAGGGCGAGAGCCTGAAGGACACCGCGCAGACTCTGCAGGCCATGGGCGCCGACGCGGTCGTCGTGCGGCACTCCGCCTCGGGCGCGCCGCAGACGCTCGCCACCAGCGGCTGGATCTCGGCCGGCGTGGTGAACGCCGGCGACGGCACGCACGAGCACCCCACTCAGGCGCTCCTCGACGCGTTCACGATCCGCAAGCGCCGCTTCGGCGCCGACAGCCGCGGGCGTGACCTGAGCGGCCTGCGCATCGTCATCGTCGGCGACGTGCTGCACTCGCGCGTGGCACGCTCGAACGTGTGGCTGCTCACGACGCTGGGCGCGCACGTGACCCTGGTCACCCCGCCAACGCTGATCCCGCAGAACATCTCGCTGTGGCCGGTCACCGTGCGCTACGACCTCGACCAGGCCCTCGCCGAGGGACCGGATGCCGTGATGATGCTGCGCATCCAGATGGAGCGCATGCACGCGGCGTTCTTCCCGAACGAGCGCGAGTACACCCGCCTCTGGGGGCTCGACGCGGTGCGCGTCGCGGGTCTGCCCGAGACGAGCATCGTGATGCATCCCGGTCCGATGAACCGCGGACTCGAGATCTCGAGCGAGGCCGCCGACTCGGCTGCCTCGACCGTGCTGGAACAGGTCGCCAACGGCGTGTCGATCAGAATGGCCGTGCTCTACCTGCTGCTGGCGGGGGAGCGCAACGACGAAGCAGGAGAAGCACTGTGAGCGAGACCATCGTCATCACCGGCGCCGCGCTGAACGGTGCGGATGCCGTCGACATCGTGATCGAGGACGGCCGCATCGCCGAGATCGGCAGCGGCCTGAGCCGCGCCGGCGCCCGAGTCGTGGATGCCGCCGGCCTGATCGCGCTGCCCGGTCTGGTCGACCTGCACACCCACCTCCGCGAACCCGGCTTCGAGGCATCCGAGACCGTGCTCACCGGGACGCGCGCCGCCGCGGCCGGCGGGTTCACCGCCGTCTTCGCGATGCCGAACACGTCGCCCGTCGCCGACACCGCCGGAGTGGTCGAGCAGGAGCTCGCTCTCGGCGAGGCCGCCGGCTACGCCACCGTGCAGCCGATCGGCGCCGTCACCGTCGGGCAGAAGGGCGAGCGCCTCGCCGAGCTGGGCGCGATGGCCACCTCCCGGGCGAAGGTCCGCGTCTTCAGCGACGACGGCTTCTGCGTCTGGGACCCGCTGATCATGCGCCGCGCGCTGGAGTACGTGAAGTCGTTCGACGGCGTCATCGCGCAGCACGCGCAGGACCCGCGGCTCACCGAGGGCGCCCAGATGAACGAGGGCACCGTGTCGGCCGAGCTGGGTCTCGCCGGATGGCCGGCGGTCGCCGAGGAGTCGATCATCGCCCGTGACATCCTGCTCGCAGAGCACGTGGGCTCGCGCCTGCACGTCTGCCACCTCTCGACCGCAGGGTCCGTCGACCTGATCCGGTGGGCGAAGAAGCGCGGCGTCGCGGTGACCGCCGAGGTCACCCCGCATCACCTGCTGCTGACCGACGAACTGGTGCGCGGTTATGACGCGCGATACAAGGTCAACCCGCCGCTGCGTCGCGAGGAGGACGTCCTGGCCGTGCGCGAGGGCCTCGCCGACGGCACGATCGACATCGTCGCCACCGACCACGCGCCGCACCCGTCCGAGAACAAGGCCTGCGAGTGGCAGGCCGCGGCCAACGGCATGGTCGGACTCGAGTGCGCCCTGCGCGTGGTGCACCGGTCCATGGTCGAGACCGGACTGCTGACCTGGGCGGATGTCGCCAGGGTCATGAGCACGGCGCCGGCGACGATCGGACAGCTGGACGGCTTCGGCTCGCTCGAGGTCGGCGCGCCCGCGCACGTCACGCTCTACGACCCTCGGGTCGCCGGTGTCTTCACCGAGGCCGACCTGCACGGGCGCAGCCGCAACTCGCCCTATCTCGGTCGCGACCTGCCGGGTCAGGTGCAGTGGACGATCCACGGCGGCCTGGTCACGGTGGCCGACGGCGCCCTCGTGGAGGAGCTCGGCAAGTGACACGCGAACTCGCCGTCTTCCTGACGATCGCCCTCGCGGTCGTCATCATCGCCGCGATCCTGTTCGCCTGGCGGGCCCGCCTCAAGCGCGATTCCGGTGTCACGGCTCCGCTCGGGGTGCCCGAGCACGCCGAGGTGACCGAGCGCGTCGAGGTGCTGTACGTCGCCACCACGCGGCACGACCAGCCGCTCGAGCGCGTCGCGGTCAAGCCGCTGGAGTACCGTGCCCGCGGCGAGCTGGTGCTCACCGATCGCGGCGCGGCCCTCAGCCTGGACGGATCGCCCACCGTCTTCCTCGCCTCTTCGGCGCTCGTCGCCGCCGATCTCGCCACGGTCGCCATCGACCGCGTGGTGGAGCCGAACGGACTGGTCCGCGTCGTGTGGCGCGAGTCCTCCGGCATCCTTCTCGATTCCTTCCTGCGCGTCGCCCACGGCGGCCCGCAGCACATCCTCGCCGAGCTGCAGCGCCTGTGCGCCGCGCCGGAGACAGGAGCATCAGCGTGACCCTGAACACCGACCCCGCCGTCCTCGTCCTGGAGGACGGCTCCCGATTCCCCGGACGCGCCTACGGCGCCCGCGGCACCACCCTCGGCGAGGTCGTCTTCGCCACCGGCATGTCCGGCTACCAGGAGACGCTCACCGACCCGTCCTACGCCGGCCAGATCGTGCTGCAGACCGCGCCGCACATCGGCAACACCGGCATGAACGACGAGGACCCGGAGTCCCGCCGCATCTGGGTCGCCGGCTACATCGTGCGCGACCCCTCGCGCGTGGTCTCGAACTGGCGTGCGAACGCCTCGCTCGACGACATCCTCGTCCGTGACGGCATCGTCGGCATCAGCGGCGTCGACACCCGCTCGATCACCCGTCACATCCGGTCGGCCGGTTCCATGCGCGGCGGCATCTTCTCGGGCGCGGATGCCGCGCTGGACGCCGACGAGCAGCTGCGCCGCGTCATCGAGGCGCCCCAGATGGCCGGACAGAACCTCTCCGCCGCGGTGTCGGTCACAGAGGCGCAGATCACGCCCGCGGTGGGGGAGCGGATCGGCAATCTGGCCGTGCTCGACCTCGGCGTCAAGCAGGCCACGCTCGACAACCTCGCGGCGCGCGGCTTCGACGTGCACGTGCTGCCTCAGTCCTCCAGCTTCGCCGACATCATGGCGATCGACCCGGTCGCGGTGTTCTACTCGAACGGCCCCGGCGACCCCGCGGCATCCGACGGCCAGGTGGCCGTGCTGCGCGAGGTGCTCGACGCGAAGCTGCCGTACTTCGGCATCTGCTTCGGCAACCAGCTCTTCGGCCGTGCGCTGGGCCTCGGCACCTACAAGCTCACCTTCGGCCACCGCGGCATCAACCAGCCGGTGCTGGACAAGACGACAGGCCGGGTCGAGATCACTGCGCACAACCACGGGTTCGCCGTCGAGGCGCCGTTGGAGGGCGCCTTCGACAGCCCGAACGGCTACGGAAAGGTCGAGGTCAGTCACATCGGCCTGAACGATCAGGTGGTCGAGGGGTTGAAGGCCCTCGACATCCCCGCGTTCTCGGTGCAGTACCACCCCGAGGCCGCGGCCGGCCCGCACGATGCCAACTATCTCTTCGACCGCTTCCGCGACCTGGTCGTCGCCAACCTGAACGGAACCAAGTAATGCCCAAGCGCGACGACATCAACAGCGTCCTGGTCATCGGCTCCGGTCCGATCGTGATCGGCCAGGCGGTCGAGTTCGACTACTCGGGGACGCAGGCATGCCGGGTGCTGCGCGAGGAGGGCGTCCGCGTCATCCTCGTGAACTCGAACCCGGCCACGATCATGACCGACCCCGACTTCGCCGACGCGACCTACATCGAGCCGATCACCCCCGAGGTCATCGAGACGATCATCGCCAAGGAGAAGCCCGACGCCATCCTGCCGACCCTGGGCGGGCAGACCGCGCTGAACGCGGCCATGGCGCTGCATGAGCGCGGCATCCTCGAGAAGTACGACGTCGAGCTCATCGGCGCCAAGGTGGATGCCATCCGCAAGGGCGAGGACCGCCAGATCTTCAAGCAGCTCGTGCTCGACGCCGGCGCCGACGTCGCCAAGTCGGTCATCTGCCACACGATGGACGAGCTCCTCGCCGGCGCCGAGCAGCTCGGCTACCCGCTCGTGGTCCGCCCCAGCTTCACCATGGGCGGGCTCGGCTCGGGGTTCGCCTACGACGAGGAGGACCTGCGCCGCATCGGCGGTGCCGGCCTGCACGACTCGCCCACCGACGAGGTGCTCCTGGAGGAGTCGATCCTCGGCTGGAAGGAGTACGAGCTCGAGCTCATGCGCGACACGGCCGACAACACGGTCGTCGTCTGCTCCATCGAGAACGTCGACCCGGTCGGCGTGCACACGGGCGACTCCATCACGGTGGCGCCGGCGCTCACGCTCACCGACCGCGAGTACCAGAAGCTCCGCGACATCTCGATCGACATCATCCGCGCCGTGGGCGTCGACACCGGCGGCTGCAACATCCAGTTCGCGGTCGACCCGACCAACGGGCGCATCATCGTCATCGAGATGAACCCGCGCGTCTCGCGCTCGTCGGCGCTGGCGTCGAAGGCCACCGGATTCCCGATCGCGAAGCTGGCCGCCAAGCTCGCCCTCGGCTACCGGCTGGACGAGGTTCCCAACGACATCACCGGCGTGACTCCGGCGAGCTTCGAGCCCACGCTCGACTACATCGTCGTGAAGGTGCCACGGTTCGCGTTCGAGAAGTTCCCGGCCGCCGACGCCACCCTCACCACGACCATGAAGTCGGTGGGCGAGGCGATGGCGATCGGACGCAACTTCACGACGGCCCTGCAGAAGTCCCTGCGGTCGCTCGAGAAGCGCGGATCGAGCTTCCACTGGGGCACCGAGGACCGCAGCCTCGAGGAGCTCCTGGAGATCTCGAAGACCCCGACCGACGGCCGCATCGTCGTGCTGCAGCAGGCACTGCGCAAGGGCGCGACCATCGAGCAGGCCTTCGACGCCACCGCGATCGACCCGTGGTTCCTCGACCAGATCGTGCTCATCAACGAGGTGGCGGAGACGGTCCGCGCGGCGGCCGAGTTCGACGCGGACACGATCCGGTACGCCAAGGAGCACGGCTTCTCGGACGCCCAGCTCGCCGAGCTGCGCGGCATCCCCGAGGCCGAGGTCCGCGGCATCCGCCATGGTCTGGGCATCCGCCCGGTGTACAAGACGGTGGACACCTGCGCGGGCGAGTTCCCGGCGCTGACGCCGTACCACTACTCGAGCTACGACTTCGAGACCGAGGTCGCGCCTTCGGATCGCACCAAGATCGTCATCATCGGCTCCGGCCCGAACCGCATCGGTCAGGGCGTCGAGTTCGACTACTCCTGCGTGCACGCGTCCTTCGCACTGTCGGATGCCGGGTACGAGACCGTCATGGTCAACTGCAATCCCGAGACCGTGTCGACCGACTACGACACCTCCGACCGCCTGTACTTCGAGCCGCTGACGCTCGAGGACGTGCTGGAGGTGCTCGACGCCGAGGCAGCGAGCGGGACGATCCTCGGCGTGGTCTGCCAGCTCGGCGGCCAGACGCCGCTGGGCCTGGCGAAGGGCATCGAGGCCGCCGGCTACACCGTGCTCGGCACCAGCCCCGAGGCGATCGACCTCGCCGAGGAGCGCGAGTTGTTCTCGCAGCTGCTCGACCGTGCAGGGCTGGTCGCCCCGCGCAACGGCACCGCGATCGATGTCGACGGCGCCGTGCAGATCGCCGAGGAGATCGGCTACCCGGTGCTGGTGCGCCCGAGCTTCGTGCTCGGCGGTCGCGGCATGGAGATCGTGTACAGCTCCGAGGATCTGCGGGACTACTTCGTGCGCACCGCCGGCGAGGTGATCATCGAGGAGGGCAAGCCCCTGCTGGTCGATCGCTTCCTCGACGACGCGATCGAGCTCGACGTGGATGCGCTCTACGACGGCACCGACCTGTTCATCGGCGGTGTCATGGAGCACCTCGAAGAGGCCGGCATCCACTCCGGCGACTCCAGCTGCACGCTGCCGCCGATCTCGCTGGGACGCACCGAGATCGACCGGGTGCGCACCGCGACCCTGGCGATCGCCGAGGGCGTGGGCGTGCGCGGCCTGCTGAACGTGCAGTTCGCCGTCAGCGCGGGCGTGCTCTACGTGATCGAGGCGAACCCGCGCGCGAGCCGCACGGTGCCGTTCGTGTCGAAGGCGCTCGGCATCCCGCTCGCCAAGGCCGCGAGCCGCATCATGGCGGGCGCGACGATCGCGGAGCTGCAGGACGAGGGTCTGCTGCCCGAGCAGGACGGCTCCCGGATCCCGCTGGACGCGCCGGTCGCCGTGAAGGAGGCCGTGCTGCCGTTCAAGCGGTTCCGCACCAAGGAGGGGCGCACGGTCGACTCCGTGCTCGGGCCGGAGATGCGTTCGACCGGCGAGGTCATGGGCATCGACAAGGACTTCCCGACCGCCTTCGCGAAGAGCCAGGCCGCGGCCTACGGCGGCACGCCGACCTCGGGCACCGTGTTCATCTCGGTCGCCGATTCGGACAAGCGCGCGGTGATCCTGCCGGCGCACCGGCTCAGCCAGCTGGGCTTCCGCATCCTCGCGACCGAGGGCACCGGTGAGATCCTCTCGCGCAACGGCATCCCGGTCGACGTGGTGCAGAAGGTGGGCGAGACGCAGGAATCCGGCGCGACGAACATCGTCGACCTCATCAACGAGGGCGCTGTCGACATCGTCGTGAACGTGCCGGCCGGGGGCGCGGCGCGCG
>JAITUD010000123.1 GCA_031286555.1 Microbacterium sp.
CTGCCGGTGGCCCGCTGGGTCAAGCCCGACGAGTTCGTCGAGTTCAAGGCGGAGGCGGAGCGGATCGGGTTCCTCGGCGTGCTCGCAGGGCCTCTGGTGCGCTCGTCGTACCGCGCCGGACGTCTGTGGGCGCAGTCGATGATCTCGAAGGGCCGCGAGATCCCGCCGCACCTGGCGCACATCGCGGAGAGCGCCGACCTGGGCTTCGCTCAGGCGGTCTGAGAGTCACGCCCTTCGTCACTTCGTCTCGCTTCGCTCGCTCGGGGTCCGGGAGGTTCGCTCTCCGGGTCCTGAGCGAGGAGCGCAGCGACGAGACGAAGGGCGTTCAGTCGCCGCTCATCACCGACAGCACCGAGCCGTCGGAGGCGAGGTTCACCAGCAGCACGTCGTCCGCGCCGCCGGCGTCGAGCATGTACTCCAGCACAGCGAAGGGGTCGCTGCCGCCGTGCTCGTCGACGAGCAGCGTCATGCTGACCAGCGTGAGCGAGCGGATGATGTCGACCGCATCATCACCCGAGATGTCGACCAGCACCTCCGCGAGCTGGTCACCGAACTCCTCCTGCTGCTGCAGGATGTACTCGGTCACCTCGCTGGTGCGGTCGTCGAGCTCGGAGAGCATCGAGCGGCGGGCCGTGGCATCCACGTCCTCGAGACCGCTGATCAGCGCCGCCGCGATGTCGAGCGCGTCGATCGACACGTCGTCCTGGTCCGGCGCGGTGAGGTCGACGGTGACCGACTGATCACCGAGGTCGACTCGCTCCGACCAGAAGATCGACCCGTCCGGCCCCGAGGACAGCAGTCCGAAGTAGTCGTGTTCGATCGCCATATCGCTATGCAACCAGCCTTGTGCGTGTTGCGCCAGCCCGACGCGCCAGTGTTGCGGGTGAGTTCTGATCAGGCACCGACGAGCGACTGCACGAACACGTGCGGGGTGAAGCCGGTGAGGTCGTCGATGCCCTCACCCTGGCCGAGCAACTTCACCGGGATGCCGGTGCGCTCCTGCACGGCGAGCACGAATCCGCCCTTCGCGGAGCCGTCCAGCTTGGTGATGACGAGGCCGGTGACTCCCGCGTGCTGCAGGAACGACTCGGCCTGCATCACACCGTTCTGACCCGTCGTCGCATCCAGCACGAGCAGCACCTCGCTGATCGGCGCCTGCTTCTCGACGACGCGCTTGATCTTGCCCAGCTCATCCATCAGACCGCCCTTGGTGTGCAGGCGGCCCGCGGTGTCGATGATCGCGATCTCGATGCCGTTCTGCTTCGCGTAGTCCACGGTCTGATAGGCGACGGATGCCGGGTCCTGCCCCTGCTGCTCGGGGCGGACGATCGCGGCTCCGGCACGCTGCGCCCAGGTGCCGAGCTGCTCGACGGCCGCGGCGCGGAACGTGTCGGCAGCGCCGACGACCACGCTGCGCTGGTAGCCGCGCAGGAACTTGGTGAACTTGCCGATCGTGGTCGTCTTGCCGACGCCGTTGACGCCGACGACCAGCACGACGGCAGGCCGCTCCGAAAGCTTCAGCGTGGTGTCGAACTTCGCGAAGTGCTCCTCGAGCGTCTCGCGCAGCATCCGCTGCAGATCCTTCGGATCGGTCGTGCGGTAGCGCTCGACCTTCTCACGCAGCTCGTCGACGACGCGCTCGGTGATGTCGGGGCCGAAGTCGGCGCCGATCAGCGCCGTCTCGAGGTCGTCCCACGTCGTCTCATCGATCGTGGGCTTGACGAACATGCCGCGCAGCGCGCGACCGAGGGACCAGGACTTCTCCGCCATGCCACCAGCCTAGGGCGCGCGACGCCCCAGACCCGGCGTGTTCGCCGACGGCTCAGACAGATGCCGTGGCGCGGTCGCCGACGCGCTGGCCGACCACCGCGGAGACGCCGTCCTGGCGCATCGACACGCCGTACAGGGCATCGGCGATCTCCATCGTGCGCTTCTGGTGCGTGATGATCAGCAGCTGCGAGTTCTCGCGCAGCTGCTCGAACACCGCCAGAAGCCGGCCGAGGTTCGCGTCGTCCAGTGCCGCCTCGACCTCGTCGAGGATGTAGAACGGGCTCGGCCGCGCCTTGAAGATCGCGACCAGCAGTGCCACCGCCGCCAGCGACCGCTCGCCGCCGGAGAGCAGCGAGAGACGCTCGATCTTCTTGCCGACGGGTCGCACGGCGACCTCGATCCCGGTGGTGAGCATGTCGTCGGGCTTGGTCAGCGAGATGCTGCCCGCGCCACCGGGGAACAGCACCGGGAACACCTCGGTGAATGCCTGCCTGGTGTCTTCGAATGCGGCCGCGAAGATCGTCTGCATCCGCTCGTCGAGCTCCGCGATGATCGTCAGCAGATCCTGCCTGGTCTTCGTCAGATCGGACAGCTGCTCGGTGAGGAACGCGTGCCGCTGCTCGAGAGCGGCGAATTCCTCGAGCGCCAGCGGGTTGACCCTGCCGAGCTGGCCGAGCTTGCGCTCCGCGTCCTTCAGGCGTCGCTCCTGGATGCGGCGGTCGAACGGGATGGCGGCATCCTCGTCCTGCTCCTCCGCACCCGGATCACGGGGAACCGTCTGATCAGGTCCATATTCCGCAACGAGAATATCTTCGTCCAGGGCGAGCTCGGACGATACGCGTTCGAGCAGGCTGGACAGGTGCAGCTTCTTCTCGT
>JAITUD010000164.1 GCA_031286555.1 Microbacterium sp.
GGGACGACCTTGCCCTCGATCACGCGGTGCAGCATCGAGTACTGCGGCTGGTTCGAGACCAGCTGCACGCCCAGCTCGCGGGCGAGCGCATGACCCTCGCGCAGCTGCTCGGCGGTCCACTCCGAGACGCCGATGTACAGCGCCTTGCCCTGGCGGACGACGTCGGCGAAGGCCTGCATGGTCTCTTCGAGCGGAGTCTCGTAGTCGTAGCGGTGCGCCTGATACAGGTCGACGTACTCGACGCCGAGGCGGCGCAGCGATCCCTCGATCGAGTCGCGGATGTGCTTCCGGCTGAGGCCGGTGTCGTTCGGGCCCTTCGGGCCGGTCGGGAAGTAGACCTTCGTGAAGATCTCGAGGCTCTCGCGGCGCTGCCCCTCGAGGGCCTTGCCGAGCACGACCTCGGCTGCGGTGTTGGCGTAGGTGTCGGCGGTGTCGAAGGTGGTGATGCCGGCATCCAGCGCGGCGTGCACCGTGGCGATCGCGGCGTCGTCCCCGACCTGCGACGCATGCGTCACCCAGTTGCCGAGGGTGATCTCGGAGACCTTGAATCCGCTGTTGCCCAGATAGCGATAGTTGACCATGTCACCAGGCTACGCGCGAGGATGCGACACTGTTCACGTGTCCACTCCGAAGGACCCCCTGCCTCGGCTGCTCTATGTCGAGGACGAGGATCAGACCGCCGCGATCGTCACCGAGATGCTCTCCGACGAGTACCTCGTGGACCATGCGCGCACCGGTGAGGCCGGCCTCGAGCTCGCCCTCGGCCGTCGCTACGACGTGATGGTCGTCGACCGTCGGCTGCCCGGTCTCGAGGGCGCCGAGCTGCTGTCGGCCGTGCGCACCGCGCACATCACGACGCCGGCGATCATGCTCACCGCGCTCGGCACCGTCGAGGACCGCGTCAGCGGACTGGATGCCGGTGCCGACGACTATCTGCTGAAGCCCTTCGACTTCGACGAGCTGCGTGCCCGCCTGCGCGCCCTGCGCCGCGGACGCGGCCCCGGCAGCAGGCGCGAGATCGGCGACTGGCTGTTCTCGTCGGAGTCGCTGGCCCTGTACGCGCCCGACGGCGGGCGCATCCCGCTCACGCAGGCGGAGGGCGACCTGCTGGAGCTGCTCACCTCGAGCCCCGAGCACGTGTTCTCGCGCGAGGAGATCGTCGCCAGCGCGTTCCCCGGCGGGTCCGCGGGCAGCGTCGATGCGCTGGTGCACTACGTGCGCCGCAAGTCGACGCCCGAGATCATCGACACCGTCCGCGCACGCGGCTACCGCAGCGGGATGCCGCGATGAGCCGCCGCACCGACCACGCCGTTGCTGCGGATCGCGCCCGGGTTCAGCGCTCGGCCGTGCGCACCGGACTGTGGGTCGGGCTCGCGTCGGCCGCGGTCGTGACGGTGGTGATCGTGGTGATCGTGACGGCGCTGTTCACCGCGAGCAGGCCGGAGCGAGGCCCGCACGACGGCCGCCCGGGAGAACCGCCCTACGACCGGGTCGTCGACCTCGACGACGTGCTGCCGATCGTGATCGCAGTGGGTGTGATCGGCGTGCTGCTGCTCGGCGTGCTCGCCTGGTACGCCTCACGTCGCGCATCCGAGCCGCTGGCCGAGGCGCTCGGCGTGCAGCGCGCCTTCGTCGCGGATGCCAGTCATGAGCTGCGCACGCCGCTGACCACGCTGAACAGCCGCATCCAGCTCGCCGAGCACCGCCTGCGCGGCGGTGAGGACCTCGCGCCGGTGCTGCAGGACATGCGGCGGGATGCCGAGGTCATGGACGCCGTGCTCACCGATCTGCTCCTGGCCGCCGAGACGGCGGGCGTGCACGCCGACGACGCCGGTGCCGAGGCGTCCGTGCGGGCGGCGTTCGACGACGCGGCCACCGTGCTCGCCCCGAAGGGTGCCGAGCGCGGGGTGCGGATCGTCGCGGATGCCCCGGCAGAGCTGCGCGCAGCGGCCGAGCCGACCGCGCTGGTGCGCGCCGTGATCGCGCTGCTCGACAACGCCGTGCGGTTCAGCCCGGACGGCGGCACGGTGCAGCTGTCGGCACGGGCGGACGGCCGCCGCGTGGAGATCCGCGTGGCCGACCAGGGCCCCGGCCTCTCGGGCATCGATCCGTCGCGGGTCTTCGAGAGGTTCGCGCGTTCGACGTCATCGTCGGAGCGGCGCGGCTTCGGGCTGGGACTCGCGCTGGTGCGCGACGTCGCGAACCGGTTCGGCGGCTCGGTCGAGGTCGAGAGCACCTCCCCCGCGGGCACGACGTTCCTGCTCGTGCTGCCGACCCGCTGACCCGGCATCCGCTGAGAATCGGTGATCCGCGGGCTATGAAGTGCCGGTGAGGGCCGAATTCTTGGCGCACTCTTGGTGCGCGCGCGGGACAGTTCGGTCATGACAGACAACAACGAGACTCCCCTCGCGCCCGATTCATCGGATGCCGCGGGGCAGGGCGCCCGGACGCCCGTTACGGATGCCACTGCCCAGGCGACTCCGCCTCCGGCGGCTCCGGCCGCCGTTCCTCCGGCCGCCACGGCGGCCACTGCCGCGCCGCCCGAAGCGGCTGCTTCTGCAGCGACGCCCGGGGTCGCGGACGCCGCGGCACTTCCCGCGCAGCCCGTTGCCGGTGCGGCGCCCGCCACTCCGGCCAAGCCGTTCTGGTCGCGCACCGCGACACGCGTGGTCGCCGGCGTGGCGGGGGGCGTGGTCCTGCTCGGCGTCGGATTCGGCGGCGGCTGGGCGGCGCACGGCGAACTGCGCGGCTTCGGACACGCCGAGGCCCAGGGCGACGAGTGGTCGCAGGGTCCCGGCGGCGGACACGGCGCACCCGGGCACGGTGACCGCGGTGGCCAGGGCGGCCACGGCGACTCCGGGTTCCGCGGTGGCGACGGCCAGCAGAACGGCGGCCAGCGCAACGGCGGCTCGACCGACGGTCAGAACGGCCAGAACGGCACTCAGCCGGGGAGCCCGAACTCGCCCGACCAGTCCCCTGCCCCGCAGAGCACCACCCCGTCCAATTGACCCCCACACCTCCGGTCTCACTGGTTGC
>JAITUD010000436.1 GCA_031286555.1 Microbacterium sp.
GCTCCGATTCGAGGACGGGCTCCGGCACGACGACCGGTGCGGCCTCGACGACGGGCTCCGCGATCGGCTCCGGCTCGACGGCTGCCGACGGGAGCGGCGCGACCGCGGCATCCTCCCGGGTGAAGTCGAGCGTGATCCGGGCTGCGGTGATCACGCCGTGTGCGATCGGCAGCACCCGGCCGTTGACGTCTTCGTCGACCAGGCTCTCCGCCTCGGACCCGCCCGGCACGAAGTGCTCGCTCCAGGTGGTGACCTCGGCGCCGGTGAACGTGCGCTCCTCGCCCTCGGCATCCGTCACGCGCGCCGACACCCGGCCGCGCACCGCGACGCGCAGGTCCCTGCCCTCGCGCACGACGGCCACGAACGGCGGGATCGCCGCGAACACCCCGCCGACGTGGCTGGTGAGGACGTCGACGATGGCGCTCATGCCGACACCGCCCTCGATCACGTCCCAGAGGCCGTCGACCAGGCGGTCATCGGCATCCGGCGGCAGCACGACCACGCCGGTGCGCCCGATCAGCGACCACCACGTTCCCAACTCGTATCCCGCTCGCATCACTGCACTCCTCCGGTGGCCTCGGCACGCGGCAGCGTGTCGACGTCGATGTCGATGGTGTCGTCGCCCCCCGCGCCCTCCGGGCGCGTCCTGACATGCACGGCGTCGACGACGACCGCCGTGATGTTGTCCCGTCCGCCCTGCTCCAGGGCAGCGGAGACCAGGTGGTCCGCAGCGACCTGCGGATCGGTGTGCTGGGAGAGGATCCGCGCGATGACGTCATCGTCGACCTCCGACGACAGCCCGTCCGAGCAGACCAGGATGCGGTCGCCGGTCTCCGCCGGGAGCATCCAGTAGTCCGCCTCGCCGGTGCTGCCGGCGCCCAGCGCCCTGGTGATGATGTTGCGGCGGCGATCGCCGCGCGCATCGGCCTCGAGCAGCTCGCCCGCGTCGATCAGCTCCTGCACCACCGAGTGGTCGACGGTGATCTGCTCGAGCTCGCCGTCGGACAGGCGGTACGTGCGCGAGTCCCCGATGTTCACGGCGAGCCAGTACCCGACACCGTCCACGGATGCCACGGCGACGCCGCTGAGAGTCGTGCCCGCGCGGCCGGTGCCGGCATCCGAGAGCGCGTCGATGCGGCTCTTGGCGCGGGCGATCGCGAACCTCACGTCGTCGAGAGCCACTGTGGAGCGTCCGACGAGACCCGCGAACTCCTGGATCGCACCGGCGCTCGCCTCTTCACCGGCCTGGTGCCCGCCCATGCCGTCGGCGACCAGGAACAGTGGCGCCTGCACCAGCAGGGAGTCCTCGTTCAGAGTCCGTCGCAGACCGGCGTGGGTCGCCCAACCGCATGAGACGACGATGGGAGGGATCATGCGTATCCGCCGATCGTGACGACACGGTCGCCGATCTCGATGACGTCGCCGAGGCGCACTCGGGTGCGCTCGCCGGGCACGCAGGCGATCCGCACGCCGTCACGCACGATGGTCATCCCGTTGGTGGAGTGGCGGTCCATGATCCAGCCGCCGGACACCTCGGATGCAGCCTCGAAATGCGTCTTCGACAGCGAGAGCGTCTCGTCGCGCACCGGCACGACCACCGCGCCGTCCTCGGGCGAGGGGTTGCGGCCGAAGACCGTGCGGCGCGAGACCGTGACCCGGCTGCCGTCGTCCCAGGTGAACACCAGACGGTGACCGGGGATGCTGATGCGGGTGTCCTCGACGTCGTCGGGGTCGAGCGGCTGCACCGGCTCGGGCACAGGCTCGGGATCGGGGCGCACCGGCGCAGCCGGGGCCACATGGGCGTCGACGACGGGCGGGACCGGAGCCACGACCGGCTCCGCCGGCACCGAGTCACGGGTGACCCCGGGGACGAAGGCGATCAGCGAGTCGGCCGGCGCGGACGCCGGGGCGGCGAACGCCGGTGCGGCCGGAGCCGCCGGAGTCGGCGCGACGACGGTCTCGTCGAGGTCGGCGACGCCTGCTGCTGCAGGCGGCTGCGGTGCGGCCGCTCCGGGCATCGGCGGACGGGGCGGGATCTGCATCGCCGACGTGGGGGCGGCGGGCATCGCCGTGGTCTGCGGTGCGGCAGGGGCCGGTGAGGCGGGCATCGCCGTCGTCTGCGGCGCGGCAGCGGCAGGTGCGGCGGGGGCAGGCGAGACCCTGGCATCCAGCATCAGCGCACCGGCAGCCTTGTCGTGCCACCCCTGGAACCGGCCGGTGCCGTCGAAGAGCGGCGAGAAGTACCCCACCACGACCCAGGCGGTCACGCCGAACACCAGGTTGCGCAGCAGCGCCTTGCCGAAGCCGAGCGGCGCGTCCTCAGTTGCGCGTGCCAGGCGCAGCCCCTGCACGCGCATCCCGATCGACCCGCTGCCGGCCTGCATCGCCGTGTAGACGAGCAGCCAGGCGAGCATGACCAGCGACACGATTCCGTATCCGACAGCAGTCACGACCAGCATCCGGTCGGGGCCGGCCGTCGCCGCGATGACCGCGACGACGATCGTCAGCACGATCATCAGCCCAGACGCGATCAGCGCGTCCACGACATAGGCCAGCACGCGCCGGCTCACCGGCGCGACCTGTCCGAAGGGCGGTGTCGTCATTTCGTCTCGCTCTCGGGTGCTGCAGAATCGGGGGCTGCAGAAGTGTTCTTGTCGATCGTGCCACCTTCGCGGCGCACTCGCGCGGTCGCGGCATCCTTCAGCTCGCCCAGCTTCGACGCCATCACACCGCCGCCGAGCAGCGAACGAAGGCTCAGGCGCGCACGCAGGCGCTTCCAGAACCCGGCCTCCGCGCCCATGCCTGCCACGATGCCGTCGACCTCCTGCCAGAACGCGTCGACGTCCTCGGGTGTCGGGTCGGTCGGACCGAACACCTGCGCGTCGGCGCGATCGGCCAGCGCGGTGACCGAGGGAACGGCCAGTGCGGAGGCCACCGTCGCCGCATCCTCGACCCTGGTCGCGCCCGGCGCGGTGTGCGCGCCGTAATCGCTGGCGCGATCGGTGAGCTCGTCCCAGCCGCCGCTGATGCGGTCCGAGGTGCGCGAGGCGTTGCGGCGGGTCCGCCGGCGTGCGGCCTTCCACGCGCCGATCACGATGAACGGCGACGCGAGCAGGGCGATCACGCCGAGCGAGATTCCACCGACCGCGAGGATGGCGCCGATGATGCCCCAGATGTTCGCCGCATCGTCTTCGGGCTCACGGTCGTCGGGCAGCGTCGGCGGCAGGTCGACGGGCTCCTGCGGCGGGGGCGGCGGCTGCAGCACCTGCGGCTTGGGATCCGCGCGGGGCTTGGTGTTCTGGTCGTTGGGGACCTTGTCCTCGGGCGGCGTCGGGTCGAACGCGACCCAGCCGCGCCCGGCGAAGTCGACCTCGACCCAGGCGTGCAGCGTGTCGCCGTTCGCCTGGAACGTCGCCGCGCCCGCCTTGTCCTCGTCGGGGTAGAAGCCCATGACGACGCGCGCCGGGATGTCGAGCTCGCGGGCGAGCAGCGTCATGGCGACGGCGTACTGCTCGTCGTCGCCGATCATCTGATCGCCGCCGATGAGCGTCGAGATGCGCTCGGACGTGTGCCCCGCGCGGGAGATGACCTCTCCCTCCAGACCGTGGCTGAAGAACCCGCCCTCCGCGAGGAACGTCTCCAGTGCCGCGACCTTCTCGATCGGGGTCTCGGCCTCCTCGGTGATGTCGGCCGCGAGGCCGGAGAGCTCCTCGGGGACGTCGGACTGCTTCGGCATCGCGACCGAGCCGAACTTCGCGTTCGCCAGACTCTTGTCATCGCGCTCGACCGGGAGCGTGGTCTCGAGGGTGTAGGTGTCGCCCTCGGTGAGCGGAGTCGTGGTGATCGCCGTGGCGCTGGACTCGTTGTAGTAGGTCGAGCGACGCAGCTGCTCGGCGCGGTCGCCGGTGAACTCGAGCTCGTTGACCCGGCCCGCGGTCGGGATCCAGACCTGGTCGTAGTCCTTGATCTCGACCTTGAGCGTGGCGCGCTCACCCTCGGCGTCGACCGACATGTTGCCGCGCAGCGGCGTGAACGCACCGGAGGAGCCGTTCCCGGCATCCGAGACGTTGTAGACCTGGCCATTGAACTCGTCCATCGCGGCCAGGCGCATCCGCGCGCCCTTCGGAAGGCCTCGAACGCTGAACAGCGTGTTGTCCAGGTCGTCGCGCACATAGCCGCGGTAGGACTGCAGCGGGCTCGGGTACTCCCGGATGTTGAACGGCGGGACGATCGTGTCGCGGAACACGTGCCGCGGCTCGTACGGCTGCGCGAAGGCGCTCGTGGCGACGCCCGCACCGGCGGCGACCACGAGCACCGCGGCGCCCGCGCCGACGCGGCGCCACCGCATGTGCGCAGCACGCGTGGGATCGACCTCGCTGACCGAGATGGCCGCGTTCTGCGGCGCCCAGATCTGCCGCAGCGCCAGCCAGCCGACGCTGACGAGCGCGAACACGACGCCCTGGACGATCGGGGCTGCCGGCGAGGGCACACCGAGGGCGATACCGAATCCGACTGCCACACCGGCGGGGATCAGCGCCCAGCCCGCGTTGTTCAGCCACAGCGCGAGCGAGCCGGTCAGCACGCTCGTGATGAGCAGCAGCAGGAACGGCACGAGCGCGTGTCCGTCGCTGACCGAGACCGGGGCCACGGTGGTCAGCAGCTGCTTCCAGGAGGTGATGGCGCCGAGCGCCAGCCTCTGCAGGGTGTCCAGCGTCGGCACGAAGCCCGCGATCGTCGTGTACGGGAGCGCGAGGGCCCCGCCGAACACGAAGTATGCCGCGATCGTGAGACCCGCGATGATGAGGATGCCCCAGCGGCGCCACGCGCTGACCGCGGCAATGCCGAGACCGAGGATGACGGCGCCGACTGCGGCGGGGAGGTAGGAGGGGCCGGCGAAGGTCGGCCAGAAGCCGACGACGGCGACGGCGAGCAGGAGCGCCGAGGCCGTGAGGTCGATGATCCAGCGCCGGGGGCTGATGCGGGACGGGGTCATGCGAGCACCTTCTGCAGGGCGATGGGCAGCTGCTCGAGCGCGGCGACCGTGACGACGTCGGCGTCGCCGATGCGTCGCAGGGTCGGGTTCTCGGCGCGCAGGTCGACGACGATCGCCAGCGCCCTGGCCCCGAACGGAACACGCGCGCACGCGGCCCTGAGATCCTCGGTGCCGGTCTTCGAGCCGGTCACGAGCACGACGAAGCTGGCGAGCGCCATGGTGGCGGCGAGCACGCCCGCGAGGTCGACCAGGCCGCCGACCTTGGGCCGGGAGAGCTCGACCGTCGACAGCGAGTCCAGCAGCTGCTTTCCGGTGCCCGCAGGCAGGTCCTTGCCCTGCACCCGCAGGTCGACGCGCTGCGAGTCGCGCAGCGCGCGCAGTCCGACGGAGCCGGCGATCGACACGGCACGCTCGAACTCCTCGTCCTCGGCGTACTCGGCGGTGTTCCGGGACAGTCCGATGACGAAGTGCGATCGGCGGGTCTCCTCGAACTGACGCACCATCATCGTGCCGGTGCGTGCGGTCGAGCGCCAGTGCACGTGCCGCAGGTCGTCTCCGGGCTGGTACTCCAGCAGGGCGTGGAAGGACACGTCGTCGCGGGAGAGGTCAGCCGCCGGCATCCCCTCCAGGTCGCGCAGGAAGCCCAGGGACTGCCCGTCGAACAGCACCGTCCTGGGGTGGACGTAGAGGTCGACCGGCTCATCGCGGCGGTGCGCGCGCTCGAACAGGCCGAGCGGGTCGCCGCGGACGACGCTGACGGGGCCGACCTTCACGACGCTGCGCTTCTGGGTGGGGATCGCGAAAAGCTCTTCGGCCTTCTGGCCCGGCGCCAGCCGCTGGATGCCGAACTCGCCGCGTCCGGATCCCACCGGAAGGACGACGCGCGAGGGCAGGATCGCCCGATTGCTGCTGTTCGAGAGGGTCAGCGCGCCCACGGCGCGCTCGCCCACGACGACCCTGGTGCGTGCCAGATCCAGCGCGACGTCGTACTCGGTGCGCCCGATCAGGAACAGCGCGCACAGGGCGACGATGACGGTGACGATCATCGCCGCGACCGTGAGCTCCCACCAGCCCAGCAGCAGGCCGACGGTCCACAGCACGATGGCCAGGCCGATCAGCACCCATGCCAGCGGGCGGACTGCGGACAGCAGGATCCGGAGACGCGCCCCGATCCGCGATCCGACGACCGCCGCGATGTCCCGCCAGCCGGCGTCTCGTCGGGCAGTCGACGGAGCGGCGGGAAGGGTCTCCGACGCCATCACGCCGCCGTTCGCGCCTGCGGCGCCGCCACGGAGTCCAGAACCCGGGAGATCACCACTGCCGACGTGGTGCCGGCGAACTCGGCCTCGGCGTCCAGCAGCAGACGGTGCTGCCACACGGCGGCGGCGAGGGTCTTGATGTCGTCGGGCAGGACGTAGTGCCGGCCGTGCGCGGCCGCCCACACCTTGGCGATGCGCACCATGGCGATGGCACCGCGGACGGAGACGCCCAGCCGCACGCTGCTGTCGTTGCGGGTCGCCTCGGCGAGCTCGGCGACGTAGCGCAGCACCGCGGGCTCGACGTGCGCGGATGCCGCGAGGTCGGCCATGTCGGCGACGGCGCTGGTCGTGATGATGGCGGACAGGCTCGCCGACGGGTTGCGGTCCGACGCCCCGGCCAGGATGCTCTCGGTCACCGCGAGGTCGGGGTAGCCGATCGACGTCTTGATCAGGAACCGGTCCAGCTGCGCCTCGGGCAGCTTGTAGGTTCCGGCCTGCTCGACGGGGTTCTGGGTCGCGATCACGAGGAACGGGCGACCGGTCTCATGCGTGACGCCGTCGACCGTGACCCGCGACTCCTCCATGACCTCGAGCAGTGCCGACTGGGTCTTCGGCGAGGCGCGGTTGATCTCGTCCGCCAGGACGATCGAGGCGAAGATCGGCCCGCGGTGGAACTCGAAGCGGTGCGCCTGCTGGTCGTAGATCGTCACACCGGTCACGTCGGACGGCAGCAGGTCGGGCGTGAACTGGATGCGGGCGCTGGTGCCCTGCACCGTGGCGGCCAGCGCCTTGGCGAGGCTGGTCTTGCCGGTGCCCGGAGCGTCCTCGAGGAGGACGTGCCCCTCGGCGAGCATCGAGGCGAGCACCAGGCTCACGATCTCGCTCTTGCCCTGCAGCGCCTTGTCGACGTTGTCGACCAGGCGGTTGAAGGTGCCCTGGAACCACGCCGCCTGTTCGGGGGTCATCGTCATGAGTGTGAGGTTTCCTTACGTGTGGATGTCGGAGTGCTGTGCGTGCTGTGGGCCACGTATGGCGCGCACAGCTACCAATCTCGTTTTTCGTACGCCGTGCCGTTGATCGTGACCCAGACCTGGCGGGGCGGCTCGCGGAGCATGTCACCGTGGTGGCAGTACAGATCGAAGCTGGAGTTCGGCCCGAACGTGTAGGTGTTGGTGCTCCACCCACCGGTGAAGTACGAGCTGTAGCAACGGACCGAGTACGTCCCGGACGGGAACGCGCCGTTCGTGTTCAGGTGGAACTTGTGGCATCCGTCCGAGCAGTCGGAGGACCCGACGTACGGACCGTTGGTCACCCAGGCCCTGGGCGGGTCCGGGGGCGGCGGCTTGTCGTTCGTGCGAGCCGAGGCTGTTCCGTCGGCCGACCAGCCGGCCTTGTTGTGCACCTGAACGCGGATCGAGTGCGTCGTCTCGTAGGCGCTCCCGGTCGTGTACTGGCCGCTGCCGCTGTTCGCGGCGTCCTGCCAGGCCCCGCCGTTGACGCTGTACCGCGCATTGTCGATGCTCGCGCCGTTGGTGCCGTTCGGATTCCAGGTGAACGTCACCGTGGTGCCGTTGTTCTTCGCGGTGACGTTCGGCTTCGGCGGGATGCCGTACGGCACGACGCCGGCGGAAGCCGCGGACTGGTCGCTGATGTACTGCTTCCCGCCGACCGTGGCCACCGCGCGGACACGCACCGAATAGGTGGAGCCGTTGTCGAGCCCGTCGATCTTGGAGCCGTCCCAGTCGCTCTTCCAGCCGCCGCCGACGTTGTACTCGTACTTCGTCTCGCCGGTCGTCGCGCCGTTCAGCTGCGATTCGCTCAGCTTGTACGAGCCCGGGTTCACGACCAGGTGCTTGTCGCCGTAGCTGCTGATCGTCGGCTTGGCCGGGGTGTCCGGCTTGATCGCGGCGCGCCGCGGCGCGGATGCGGAGCTCAGGTCGCCCCATCCGGCCTTGTTCTGCGCCTGGATCCGGTAGGTGTACGCCGTCGTCGACGTGTCGACCACCACGGCCTGTGAGGTCTTGCCCGCCGCCACCGAGATGGTCTGCTTGACGGAGGAGCCGTTGATCACCTGCAGCCGGTAGCCGTCGATCGCATCGCCGTTGTCCTTCGGCGCGACCCACGAGACCTGCATCTGTGCACGGGTGCCGACCGGGTTCATCTCGGCCGTGGTCGGGGCGGCCGGCGCCGCCGGGGGTCCTGCCGGGATCTCACCCAGCGAAGAAGGACTCCAGCTCGAGGGATCGGGCGCGAGGTTGTGCGCCTGGATCCGCGCCGTGTACTCGGTGCCGTTCTCCAGCCCGGTCCAGGTGTACGAGTTGCCCGTGAGCTGCGACTTCTGGCCCGCTCCAACACCACCCGAGAGTTCGATCGTGTAGTACTCGACGGGTGAGCCGGGGGTCGACGGGGTCACCCACGAGATCTTCAGCTCCTTGTCGCCGAACACGAGCGTCGGTGCCGCGGGCGTGTCCGGGCGCGCATCGGGGCGCGCCTCGCCCGACGACGGCGACGGGGCCGACTCGCCGACCCGGTTCGTCGCCGTCACCTGGAACAGGTACTTCACGTTGTTCGTCAGGCCGTCCAGGGTGCAGGTCGTCGACGTGCACTTCCGCTCGTAGGAGTTCCCCTGCACGGAGCGCACGGTGTACTCGGTGATCTGGGCGCCGTTGTTCGCCGGGGGCGACCAGGACAGGACGACCGTCCGGTCCTGCACGCTCGACACCGTGGGAACGCCGGGAGCATCCGGCTTGCCCTGCACCGTCAGCACGATCAGACCGTCGACCTCGCGGTCGGGGTCCTCGGTGGCATCGCCGATGCGGTAGCGCACGGTCATGCTGCCGACGAACTTGGCGTCCGGCGTCACCTCGACTTTGTCGCCGACGACGTTTGCCCTGACGTTGCCGCTCTCCACGGCCGCGGAGAGCAGACGCAGGTCGCCCTTGTCCTCGAACGGGTTGAAGTCGTTCGCGAGCACCGGGACGGTGATCTTCTCGCCCTGGTTCGCCTCAGGGTACGTGTCGGTGTTCGCCGTGGCGAGCGCCCTCGTGGAGGCCGTCACCGTCACCTCGACCGTGCCCTCGATCGGTTCGGTCTTCCCGTCCGTGACGCTGACGGTGAGGGTCGCGACGGTGCCCTTCGGCGTCTTCGAGGACGCCTCGACCATGAGCTGGGTGCCGTCCATCCGCGCGGTGATGCCGTCACCGGCACCGCCGACGTAGCTGAACTTGTGCTTGCCGCGGTCAGCGGGGTCCGGGTCGTCGGTCAGCTGGGCGAGGTCGATCGAGACCGCGTCCTCGCCGGGCGCGACGTTCAGCTGGCCTCGTGTGAAGGTCGGCTGCTGGTTGTCCGGGGGGAGCACCGTGATCGGGATAGACAGCGTCGCTTTGCGGCCCTTCGGGTCGTCCGGTCCGGTGCCGTCGGTCACCTCGAAGCTCAGCGCGTCCGCTCCGAAGTAGCCTGCGACGGACGTGTACACCAGCGTGCGCTCGTCCTTGATGAGGTTGTCGCCGTTGGCGTGAGCCGCCGAGACCTTCTCCGCCTCGGTGATCACCACCGAGCCGCCACCGGCCACGGTGACGTAGTCGTCGAGGGGCACCTCGACGGTCTCGCCGCTGATCACCTCGATCGACTTCGACGCATCCACGGTCGGACGCAGGTCGGCGAGCGCAGGCACGTAGATGAAGGCCGAGGTCGCCTGGTCGTCCTGATCCGTCAGCGTGTACTTGATCAGCTGGCGCGAGTCGCCGACCTTCACCCGGACCTTGCGGTCCTTGACGACGGTGCCGCCCTCTTCGACGACCAGCTTCAGCGAGTCCGTGGTGCCGTCCGGGTCCTCGTCGTTGGCGAGCACGTCGAGATCGACGTTCACGCCGTCCTTGACGTCCTCGCTCTTCACGCGGTCGTCGCGGGCGATCGGGAACAGCAGGGGGACGTCCTTGTCGACGGTGACCTGCAGCACCGCCGTGGCCTCGGCGCCTCGCTCATCGACGATGGTGTATTGCAGCGAGGTCTCCACCTCTGATTCCGGTGCCTGCACGAGGATCCGGTCGCCGGAGACGCGGGCACTGAAGCCGGGGACGTCCTTGGGCGCAGTGATGCCGTTCTTGACGAGCGCGATCTTGTCGCCCTCGGGGTCGGAGTCGTTCGCCAGCACAGGCACCGCCACCTCACGGCCGGGACGCACGACCACGGCGTCCTTCACGGCGTACGGAGACTGGTTGACCTTCTCGGTGGGCGCGATGCCGACGGTGACCGTCGCCGTGCCCTCCTTGCCGAGGTTGTCGCGCACCTTGTACGTGAAGGTGTCCGTGCCCGTGGAGTCCTCGAAGGCCTCGTAGACGAGATAGTCCTGCTCGACCGTGACCAGGCCCTTCGCAGGGCTGGAGTCCAGGCCGAGGAGTTCTACGGAGTCGCCGTCCTGATCGATGCCGTCCAGCGGGATCGCGATGTTCGTCGTCGTGCCGCTGATCGTGCGCGCCGTCACATCGCGAGGACGGGGCGCGGCGTTCTTCTCGGCGTCCACGGCGAGGATCTGGATCGTGATGTAGCCGGCGTCGATCTGGCCGTTCTCGTCCACGGCGTTGTACGTCGCGTAGACCGTCTTCGCCTCGGGGCCGGCGCGGAAGCGCACCTTGTCCTGCGACACGAACGCCTCGCCGTCCGCGGGATCGATGAACGGCTCCACCAGCTTCGGCTGCACATGCAGCGCCAGACCGTTGGGGTGCGTGTCGTTGTCCAGCACGGGGATGGTCACGACGTCGCCGGCACGCACGGTCGCGGTGTCGTCGTTCGCCACCGGCGGCAGGAGCTTGTCCGACGCCGGGATCGGGATCACGACGACATCGCCCTCGGCGCTCTGCTTGCCGTTGGAGATGCGGTACTTGATCCGGACCTGGTCCTTCAGACCGCCCTGGTCGCCGATCCGCAGAGTCTCGTGATTCAGCACCGACACCGACACGCCGCTGCCGGGTTCCACGGTCACCGACTGCACCACCAGCACGCCGCCGGCAGGATCGGTGTCGTTGTTCAGCACGCCGACGAGCACTTCGCCGCCAGTCGGCAGCAGCGCGACGTCACGCACGGCGATCGGCGCCTGGTCCTGCTCGGTGGCCTCTTCGACGTCGATGCGCACGAGGCCTGCGGCCGATGGCACGCCCGCGTTGACCAGGTACTGCACGTAGTACGTGCCCGCGGTCTGCGTCTTGAACGTGAACGTCTTGTTCGAGTAGTCGGGCTCGATCGTGGCGCCTTCGACGGGGTCGACCCGGCTCATCCGCAGGGGCTCACGGCTGGAGCTCGTGTCGTTCGCCAGCGGCGACACCGTCACCTGCTGACCGACCTTGGTCACCACGTGATCGGCGTTCGTCTTCGGCAGCGTCGAGCCGACCGGACGCACATCCAGCTGGATCGTGCCGCCCGCATCCTCGCCGGACGCGTCGGCGACGACCATCTGCACCTCGTGCCGTCCGGGCGGGCTCGCGATCGCACGGTAGGTGATCTGGCCGTCGGTGGTGAAGTCGACCTCGTCGCCCGGGGCCGCGACGACCTCCTTCAGGTAGACGTCGTCACCGTCCGGGTCGATCCAGTCGGGCAGCACGTTGTACGAGACCGTGCCGCCGGCCTCCACCGCCAGAGAGGTCTTCCGCTTCGGCTTGGGCGCGCCGTTCACACTCCAGTCGTGCACCGACAGCGACACCTTCGCGGTGTCCGTGCCCTTGCGGCCGTCGTCGACGAGGTACTCGAACGTCGCAGAGCCCGACGCGTCCTCGGGCACCGCGATCTGCAGCGCGCTGCCGTTGTTGATCGGCTGCACCTCGCCCACCGAGGGCTGCTTGCTCGACAGCGATGCCACCAGGACGTCGCCGTCGGCGTCGGTGTCGTTGTCCAGCACCGGCAGGAACGTCGTTCCGCCGGGCCGCACGCCGAACTCGTCGTCCTCGGCGACCGGCTTCGTGTTCACGTCGCTGCGCTCGGGCAGCGACGTCTCCACCGTCTCCTCGGTGGTGTTCTCCTCTTCCTCGGTCTCGCCTTCCGGAGGAGTGATGTCGTTCCAGTTGTCCACCTGCTGCAGGCTCTTGGGGGCGATCCACGCCATGCCGCCCACGACATCGTTCAGCACGACGACATCCCGGTTCACCCGGAACTCGAGCGTCGCCGACGGCTTCAGGTTGGGGATCTTCTGCCTGAGGTCCAAGGACTTTCCGGCGCAGTCTCGCAGGAACACACCCGATCCCGCCCACGCACCGTAGACGCAGCCCGCGACGCGCACGGGGGCGGCGGGGACGCCCTGCCCCTTCGTGCTCGTGTCGACGACACCGCCGCCGTCCAGCGGCACGTCCAGAAGATGGGAGGCCGTCGCGATCGACACCGCGCCCGCGGCCGCCGACGGCTGCTGCAGGACAGCGGTGTCCGCCCCGTCGATCTCGGTGCGGAAGCCGCCCGGCGACATGACGGCCTTCTGCGCACGATCCAGCACCACCGGCGTATCGCCGACGACGGTGATCGTGGGCTCGCTCGAGGCCTTCAGCCCCTCGACGGATGCGGAGCGGGGATCTCCTGTGTCGCCCTGCGGGCTGACCGGGATCGTGTACACGGACGACTCCGTCGGCGACACCCCGTACACCGTGCCGTCCCGGCCGACCGCGATGTCCGCGTTCTTGCCGAGTTCGACGAGCGGCTCCTTGCCGGCGAACTTGAAGTTCGCCATGCTCTGCACGGACTGGACCCACAGCGCGCCGGAGTCGCGGTCGAGGACGGCCACGGTGTTCTCCGCGAGCGCGACCTTGCTGGATCCGGGGATCGGCACCGCGTCGTTCAGCGCCACCGTCGCGGGATTCACCGTGGCGAGCGTGGAGTCGTCGTGGTTGACGACGGCGACCGTCGCCTCGTCCTGCAGGATGTCGAAGTCTTCACCCGTCGTGCGCAGCCCGCCGTCGAGCAGGGTCGACTCGTTGTTGAAGTGCCCGACCAGCAGCTTCGACGACTTCGTGATCCACACGCCACCGTCGTTCAGGTCGACCTCGGTCGTGGGATTGCCGTCGTATGCCATGGCGAGCGTCGCCACCGTCAGGCTCGCCACCGTGACCACCGCCGCTGAAGCCAGGGTCTTGGGCCGCACTCGAATACGGCTCAGCGCCTTCATACACACTCCAGTTATCGACGAACACACCGGTCTTTATGCCCTGCGCGCCACAGCGCACCCCCACGATAGGCTCCTGTATGCTACCCCGGCCATGGGGAGAACTCCCCACCCGGCGTTCTCAACTGCCGGCCCGCCAGCACCCTTCCAGGTGGTCGTCCACCATGCCGGCGGACTGCATCAGCGCATACATGGTCGTCGGGCCGACGAAGCGGAACCCGCGCCGGCGCAGTTCCTTGCTCAGCGCTGCGGATGCCGGGATCACGGCGGGCACGTCCGCCATGGACACCGGCCGCGCATCGGCGGCGGGCGGCGCGAAGGACCACATCAGCTCGTCGAGCTCTCCGTCGGCCATCGCGTGCACCAGGACGGCATTTCCGATCACGGCCTCGATCTTGGCGCGGTTGCGCACGATCCCGGCGTCCGCCATGAGGCGCTCGACGTCGCCGTCGTCGTACCGCGAGACGGCGGCCGGTTCGAAGCCGGAGAACGCCTCGCGGAAGCGCGGACGCTTGCGCAGGATCGTGATCCAACTGAGACCCGCCTG